>JBEIOY010000154.1:0-3294 GCA_040377355.1 Burkholderiaceae bacterium
ATTCAGCTATTTACCAATCGCTCACATGGTTTGGTTCTGGCCAGGTCCTGATGCTTACACTGATGCGGCCGCGGCTGAAGCAGCTACAGCAGCTTCTGGTTGGTTGTTCCAAATGGGCGCATTAGACTTCGCTGGCGGTACAGTGGTGCATATCAATGCTGCTGTGGCTGGTCTGGTTGGTGCTTATGTGATCGGTAAGCGCATTGGTTTCGGCAAAGAACCTATGAAGCCACATAGCTTAACTTTGACCATGGTCGGCGCATCACTTTTGTGGTTCGGTTGGTTCGGCTTTAATGCTGGTTCAGCACTAGAGGCTTCAGGTGGTGCAGCAATGGCATTTGCTAATACATTCTTAGCAACTTCAGCCGCTGTATTGACTTGGTCTTTGGGTGAGTGGATGGGCAAAGGCAAGCCATCAATGTTGGGTGCCGCGTCTGGTGCAGTGGCCGGTTTAGTTGCAATTACTCCAGCAGCAGGCTTCGTTGGCCCAATGGGCGCCATCATCATCGGTTTGATCTCAGGCTTCCTATGCTTGTGGGGTGTGACTGGTTTGAAGCGCATGTTAGGTGCTGATGACAGCTTGGATGTGTTCGGTGTTCACGGTGTGGGCGGTATTGTGGGTGCGCTTTTAACAGGTGTATTTGCAGCCCCAGCATTAGGCGGCACAGGCATCTACGATTACGTAGCCAACGCAGTAGCGGCTGATTACTCAATCGTCGGTCAAGTGTGGATCCAAGCCAAGGCTGTATTAACAACCATCGTTTGGTCAGGCGTGGTTTCATTCATCGCCTTCAAGCTAGTTGATATGGTGATTGGCTTGCGTGTATCTGAAGACGCAGAGCGTGAAGGTTTGGACATCACTTCACACGGCGAAACAGCGTACCAGAGTTAATGATTTAGTAGTAAATCTGTGTGAAATGTGAAGTAAATATCCCCTGGTAGATTTCTTATTAGGGGAGCTTTTAAAGGGCGGTTTCTTTCATTAGAACCCGCCCTTTTTTTATCTGTCTTAGAATGAGAACATGGTCCCTCATCTTATTACTGCCCTAAATGGTCCTTTGCTTGAATTAGAGAGCAAAGTTTTAGAAGCCACACCTGCTATCGAGCGATGGTTCAGGCTGGAGTGGCAAGAGCACACACCCCCCTTTTATTGTTCAGTTGATCTGCGCAATGCCGGATTCAAGCTTGCTCCAGTTGATACCAATTTATTTCCTGGAGGGTTCAATAACTTATCTCCAGAAATGATGCCTTTGGCGGTTCAGGCCTCCATGGCTTCTATTGAGAAAATTTGCCCAGATGCAAAAAACCTATTGTTGATTCCGGAGCGTCACACACGCAATGTATTTTATTTGCAAAACGTGGCACGCTTATCTTCAATTTTGAGACAAACAGGTTTGAATGTTCGTTTGGGAAGTTTGTCAGAAGAAATAACAAAACCAACACCCATTGATTTACCAGATGGTCAACGATTGGTGCTAGAGCCATTGGCAAGAATTGGAATGAAAGGTCGTCGATTAGGGCTCAAGGATTTTGATCCATGCACCATTCTTTTGAATAATGATTTATCAGGCGGCATCCCTAAGATTTTAGAAAATCTTTACGAACAATACTTGTTACCCCCGTTGCATGCGGGTTGGGCTGTGCGCCGTAAATCCAATCATTTTGATGCTTATGATGATGTGGCTAAGAAGTTTTCCAAATTAATTGATATTGATCCTTGGATGATCAATCCATTTTTCTCAAAGTGTTCAGGTGTTAATTTCCATGAGCGCATTGGTGAAGAGTGCTTGCAGGAAAGTGTTGACGCAATCTTGAAAAAGACGGCGCGCAAATACAAAGAGTACGGCATTAAAGAAAAGCCCTATGTCATCGTTAAAGCTGATGCTGGAACTTATGGCATGGGCATCATGACGGTCAAGGATGCCAGCGAAGTCAAAAATTTGAACCGCAAAGAACGCAATAAAATGAGCGTAGTCAAAGAAGGCTTAGAGGTTGCTGATGTCTTGGTTCAAGAAGGTGTTTATACCTTTGAAAAAATCAATGAAGCTGTCGCTGAGCCTGTTGTCTATATGATGGATCGTTACGTGGTCGGTGGTTTTTACAGAGTTCATACAGGTCGCGGAGTTGATGAAAATCTCAATGCTCCTGGCATGCATTTTGTACCACTAGCGTTTGAGCACAATGCGATTCCTGATGTGGCAGCAAAACCAGGTATTGCAGTGCCTAATCGTTTTTATCTTTATGGTGTGGTTGCAAGACTCGCTTTATTGGCAGCATCTTTAGAACTAGAGCGCACTGATCCAGAGGCGGAATAATCAAATGAAGAAGCTTCTCTTTATTGCCGATCCTCTGAACAGTTTCGTCATCAAAAAAGACAGCACCTTGGCCATGATGAGGGCTGCGCAAAAACGAGGTTGTGAAATTTGGCACTGTCATATTCACAACCTTAAAAGTATCAACTCATTCATACAAGCGGACTGCAAACAGATTGAGATAACTTCTCATGATGGTCCTTGGTTCAAAGAGATGAACTCTCAAATACAGAAGCTGAATCAATTTGACGCCATCATCATGAGAAAAGATCCTCCTTTTGATTTGAGTTATGTGACAGCCACTTGGTTTTTGTCGCAGGCATGTCTTGAAGGCGCAAAAGTATTCAATGCCCCCGATGCCTTGAGAAACCACTCTGAAAAATTAGCGCTTTTAGAGTTCATGAAATTTGCACCCCCGACGATCGTCAGTCACGATTTAGCTGATATCAAAGCTTTTCATCAGCAGTATCAAGATGTGATCCTCAAGCCTTTGGATGGTATGGGTGGCCAAGGTATTTTTCGAGTTCAAGAAAATGGGCTTAATTTAGCCAGTATTGTTGAGACTTTGGGCGGTAATGGTCAGCGGGCGCTGATGATTCAAAAGTTTCTTCCTGAGATTGCTGCGGGCGACAAGCGGGTGTTATTAATCGGCGGAGAAGTTGTGCCTTTTGGCTTAGCCCGTATCCCACAAGCTGGTGAGGTAAGGGGCAATCTTGCTTCCGGCGGCAAGGGCGTTGCTCAACCCTTAACTCAACAGGAATTAAAAATTGCTCAAGAACTCGCGCCTCAATTGGCTTCAAGAGGGCTGCATTTGGTGGGCTTAGATTTTATCGGGGGGTTCTTAACAGAAATAAATGTGACCAGCCCAACTTGCTTTGTTGAAATTACCGAGCAAACAGGTCATGATGTGGCATTGCAGTGGTTAACTAATTTAGAGAAACAAATTCATTAAATGGCTGGAATCTTAATCATCGCCCATGCA
>JBEIOY010000038.1:0-10089 GCA_040377355.1 Burkholderiaceae bacterium
ACATTCATATCTTCAGGAAGCAATGCGGCATCTAAACTATCCAATAAACGAGTAATCTTTCCCGAGTAAACCGCCGGTATACCTCTCAACGAACCATTAACAAAAAATAGACGTAGGCCACGATGCTTAAAAGATTGAATCATTTATTTTGATAATTTATATTGTAATGCATACCATTACATGTAATGAAAAACATTACAGGGATTGAACAAGGGTATTACCAAAGAGGCTTCGGCTGCTTAGGTGGTAATTAGGGAGTTTTAGCTTGCTAATTTGTATGAAAAATGATTTCTGTAGCCAGGTTTATATCTTTGATGCAGTTGATTGCATGCAGATCTTTGCCAGCCCCACGATTGTTGATGCAGTGAAGCAAGCTCCCAGTTCAAAGCATTAAGAAAATCTTGGCAAGCAATGAAGTGTTTCTTTATTAAACACCATCATCAGTGAACCGGTGGCTTTTGAAGCGTTCGATCAAGCTCAACGCAGGCTTCCAGGTAGTCATTTACTGATGTAATAAATTCCTCATACAAATCATCACTACTTGATGCCTCATATGTAACCAACTGTTCTATTCCTAAGATCCTGCCATGATAAGTTTCTGAGTCAGGATCAAATTTGCAGCTACCTAGATAACCTTCGAAGTTAAAAATTAAGACTTCTAAACGCATATTTATTTCCAATTATTTATATAATCCATAAGTAATTGTACAAAAAAATATTACTTAGCCTTTGAAGTCTCACCCTTAGCAGGGTCATTCGCTGGTTTTTTACCTGGGACTACCTGCACGAAGATCTCACCCTCTTTGCTCATGCCATGTTCTGCGCGAGCGCGCTCTTCAATTGCTTTGGTGCCATCTTTGAGGTCTTTTACTTCGCCAGATAGCTTGGTGTTACGAGCCGCAAGGGCATCGTTTTTTTCCATTTGTTTGGATACTTGGCGATCAAGCTCATAAACTCTCAACCAGCCGCCCTTACCTAACCACAATGGGTATTGAATAATCACCAAGAGAGCCAACATGCCGTAAACAACTATGCGCATCTGGGCTCTCTTTTCTGCTGAGGGTTTCTAAAAATTACTTGCGTAGATTATAGAAAGTTGACTTACCAGGGTATGTTGCAATGTCCCCTAAGTCCTCTTCAATGCGAATCAATTGGTTGTACTTGGCAATACGATCAGAACGCGACAATGAACCAGTTTTGATTTGCCCTGCATTGGTGCCTACCGCAATGTCTGCAATCGTGCTGTCTTCTGTTTCACCTGAACGATGAGAAATTACAGCCGTGTAACCTGCACGCTTGGCCATTTCAATCGCAGCGAAAGTTTCTGTCAAAGTACCGATTTGGTTAACTTTGATCAAGATTGAGTTGGCAATGTTCTTTTCAATACCTTCTTTAAGAATCTTGGTATTGGTCACAAATAGATCGTCACCAACCAATTGAATCTTCTTGCCTAATTTTTCAGTCAAGATTGCCCAACCTTCCCAGTCGCCCTCGTGCATGCCATCTTCGATCGACACGATTGGGTATTTATCAACCAAGTTCGCCAAATAATCGGTGAACTCTGCTGAGGTTAATTGCAAACCTTCCCCGGATAAATCATATTTACCGTCTTTATAGAACTCACTGGCAGCGCAATCCAAGGCCAACAGAACATCTTCACCCGGCTTGTAACCTGCTTTTTCAATCGCTTGAAGAATGGTGTTCAAGCACTCTTCATTGCTCTTGAAGTTGGGTGCAAAACCGCCTTCATCACCAACAGATGTAGACATGCCTTGATCATGAATGATTTTCTTTAAAGCATGGAAAATCTCTGCGCCACAGCGCACAGCTTCACGAAAGCTTGTCATGCTCACTGGCACGATCATGAATTCTTGAATATCCAAGTTGTTATTGGCGTGCGAACCGCCATTCACAATGTTCATCATGGGTACTGGTAACTGCATAGCACCTGAACCCCCAAAATATCTGTACAAAGGCAAACCTGCTTCTTCAGCAGCTGCGCGGGCAACTGCCATAGAAACAGCCAAAGTGGCATTAGCGCCTAAACGTGACTTGTTGTCAGTACCATCCAAATCAATTAAAGTGCGATCGAGGAAAGCCTGCTCGCTGGCATCAAGACCCATCACTGCTTCAGCGATTTCAGTATTGATGTTTTCAACGGCTTTGAGAACGCCTTTTCCAAGGTAGCGACCTGGTTCATCATCGCGCAACTCAACGGCTTCACGTGATCCAGTTGATGCGCCTGAAGGCACCGCAGCACGGCCCATAACCCCAGACTCAAGCAATACATCACACTCAACAGTAGGATTACCTCTTGAATCTAATATTTCACGTCCAATAATGTCAACGATTGCACTCATGACTTTTTCCTTAACAAATTATTTGAAATCTTTTTCTAAGTAAACGTTGCCATTTTTAACAACGTCATCTAATGCCACCAAGGTGGCGAGTAATTCTTTCATGCGATTCAATGGCACTGCATTAGGACCATCTGACAGAGCTTTCGCAGGATTTGGGTGAGTTTCCATGAACAAACCGCTGACACCAACTGCTACAGCAGCTCTAGCCAAAACGGGAACCATCTCACGCTGACCACCACTTGTTGTACCTTGACCACCTGGCAATTGCACAGAGTGTGTGGCATCAAAAACAATCGGAGCGTTGGTTTCGCGCATGATGGCAAGGCTGCGCATGTCAGAAACCAAGTTGTTATAACCAAATGACGCACCGCGTTCGCAGGCCATGAACATGTCTTCTGGCAAACCAACTTCTTTAGCAGCAGCACGCGCTTTATCAATCACGTTCTTCATATCGCCTGGGGCCAAGAATTGTCCTTTCTTGATATTCACTGGTTTACCGCTTTGAGCACAGGCACGAATGAAATCAGTCTGACGGCATAAAAAAGCTGGGGTTTGCAATACATCCACAACAGCAGCCACAGACTTGATCTCATCAACCTCATGAATATCAGTCAAAACATTCACGCCGATTTCTTTTTTAACCTTGGCGAGAATCTCAAGACCCTTTTCCATGCCAAGACCACGAAATGACGTTCCTGAAGATCGATTTGCTTTATCAAAAGATGATTTGTAAATGAATGGAATACCTAAAGCGCTGGTGATTTCTTTTAACTGACCAGCCGTATCCATGGCCATTTGCTCAGATTCAATCACGCACGTGCCAGCGATTAAAAAGAAACGCTTATCAAGACCTATTTCAAAATCGCATAGTTTCATGGCTAACTCCTTAATTCCTTAATACTGCGCAGGCTAACCTGCGATACCCTTTTGGTTTAAGGCTGCTTTAATGAATGCAGAGAACAATGGGTGACCATCTCTTGGGGTCGATGTGAACTCAGGGTGGAACTGTACGCCAAAGAACCATGGGTGCATGCTGCTTGGCAACTCCATCATTTCCGGCAAAGATTCATTAGGGGTTCTTGCAGAAATAATCATTCCAGCAGACTCTAATTTGGGTACATACACATTGTTCACTTCAAAACGATGGCGGTGACGCTCATTGACCTCTGAGCCATAAATTTTTTCAGCCAAAGTATTTGGTTTCACTGGACAACGTTGAGAGCCTAAGCGCATCGTGCCGCCCAGATCAGAAGCCTCATCACGCTTTTCAACACGGCCTTCACGATCCATCCACTCAGTGATCAAGGCGACAACCGGGTGTGGACTATTTGGCTCAAATTCCGTACTGTTGGCACCCTTCAAACCTGCTACATGGCGCGCAAACTCAATCACTGCCAACTGCATACCTAAACATATTCCAAGGTAAGGGATTTTGTTCTCGCGAGCGTGCTTGATGGCAGCAATCTTTCCTTCGGTACCCCTCTTACCAAAACCACCGGGAACCAAGATTGCATCTAAACCAGCAAGACTTGAAACATCGCCCCCGTCTAAATTCTCTGAATCGATATAACGAATACCTACCTTCGTTTCATTATGAATGCCAGCGTGACGCAAAGCTTCAATCAGTGATTTATAGGATTCTGTTAAATCTACATACTTGCCGACCATGCCAATAGTTACTTCATGCTTCGGATTTTCGAGGCTATGAACCAAGCCGTTCCAGACAGATAGATTGGCTGGCTTAGGATCAATGCGCAATTCATTGCAAATCAATTCGTCTAAACCCTGCTCATGAAGCATTTGTGGAATCTTGTAAATCGTATCAACATCCCACACAGAGATAACCGCTCGTTCGCGCATATTCGCAAACAAAGAAATCTTGGCGCGCTCATCTTCAGGAATAGGTCTATCAGCACGGCACAGCAATGCTGTTGGCATGATGCCAATTTCTCTTAATTTTTGAACCGAGTGTTGCGTTGGTTTAGTTTTTAACTCACCAGCGCTGGCAATATAGGGAACCAATGTCAAATGAACGAATGCGGTATCACCTTGAGGCAATCTCAAGCTCATTTGGCGAGCAGCCTCTAAAAACGGTAAAGACTCGATGTCGCCAACCGTACCGCCAATTTCACAAATAGCCACATCTGCATGACCATCAAGGCTGGCTTTAGCGCCGCGCTCAACAAAACTTTGAATTTCATTGGTGATGTGCGGAATGACCTGAACAGTCTTACCCAGATATTCACCGCGGCGCTCTTTACGAATCACAGACTCGTAAATCTGACCAGTTGTGAAGTTATTGCTCTTGCGCATCTTGGCAGAAACAAATCTCTCATAGTGCCCTAAATCCAAGTCTGTCTCAGCACCATCCTCCGTCACGAATACTTCTCCGTGCTGGAATGGACTCATCGTACCGGGGTCAACGTTGATATAGGGGTCTAATTTTAAGAGGGTGACTTTTAGGCCGCGCGATTCAAGAATGGCGGCTAAGGAGGCGGCTGCGATACCCTTCCCAAGGGAAGAAACCACACCACCAGTAACAAAGATGAATTTAGTCATCGAATATGCTTAGTGGGTAATACGCAATTATAGCGATACCCAGAAAGAATGCTCAAAATTTCATCCCAAAACTTACTTTTAAGCCAGAAAGCCTTTGCTAGTCTAGATCTTTAATTTTTAAAAAGATTAAATCGAGTATTTTTGGCACTATTGATGCCATGATCGTCGTTTTGATTCACGCCAATCTTTTCTAGACCAATGCCGCCCCTTAAACTCCCAGATTTGAGCTCCTGTGTGAACAGTTTCAAGAATTGGAATCTCGCGCTCCACATATCTTTCCACCACCTTCTTATTGGGGTGACGATACCGATTCCGATATCCAGCTTGCGCGACGGCCCATTGCGGCTTGATTGCATCAAGAAATATTGGAGATGAAGAAGTCGCGCTGCCATGGTGGGGCATTAGCAAAATTGATGTCAGCTCAACAGAAGGCTTGTACTGATTGGCAATCATTGCTTCACCACCACGTTCAACATCACCTGTTAGCCAAAATGAGTAATGCCCGTTTGTGATTTCTATGACACAGCTTATTGCATTGGGTTTTCCAGTGTGGTGAGCGCTAGCAAAGGTCATCTGGGGACCAGGATGCCAGACTCTGAATAAAACGCCGTCCCACCACCAACTTTGGCCAGCTTGGCATGGCAAAGCTGGCAATTGAGAATCCTTAGCTTTATCAACCAAAAAGTGCCATTCCGGCAAAGTACCCAACAAATCTCCAAAGGTCACACCTTTCATCAGGCTCAATGCGCCGCCGACATGATCCGTATCTTTGTGACTGATGACCAGGCGATCAATGAATGAAATACCTTCACCTCTCAAAAATGGCAAAACGTTTCTTTCTCCAGCGTCTGACTGAGGGGATGTTTTTGGGCCGGTGTCATAGAGCAATCGTTTGCTGTGTGTTTCCACCAGCACAGCGGTGCCTTGTCCAATATCTAAAACTGTGACCTTAAAGTCACCGTGAGCCACATCAGGAATCCTAGGCCAAAGTAAGGGCAAGCAACAGCAAAGGCCCAGCAGCCTCCCTTTGTAAGTCAATGCCAATGAGCCGGGACGGATGGCATAAATGATTCCTGCTGTAGAAATCACAAAAAATAAAAGACTTGGTTGCGGTAAGTAAGCAACAGACCAAAACCATGATGACATAGGCTTTAAAAACCAAGCCACCAATTCCATGCATGAATGCGCGATCCACAAACATCCATCACTGATGGGCGAAGGCAATACAGCGCCCAACATGGCAAATGGCGTGACAATAAAACTCACCAATGGAATCGCAAATGCATTGGCCAAAGGAGAAACCACAGAGAACTGCGAAAACCAATACAAAGTTAAAGGCAACAAAGCAATCGTGACAACTGCTTGCACGCGAGTGGCTTCCTTGAATGACTGCCACCATTTTTGTGATCGGCTGTAACCATATTCAGACATGCCATCTTGTCCAGGCATGGCAAATAAGATGGCTGCCACAGCGCCAAATGAAAGCCAGAAACCGGGTGTATAGGCGGCCCAAGGGTCTAAGAAGAGAACAACAAATAAAGCCCACCACCAAATATCAAAAGCCCGAGTGATTCGGCCCGTCCACAAAGCAACGGCCACCACCCCCACCATGTACATGGTCCTTTGCGCAGGAATCTGAAACCCTGCCAGCCAGGTGTAAATCAATGCAACCAAAAAACCACTCAATGCCGATACTTTTTGAGTTGCGCACAACATAGGCAGTGAACGACGACGCCACAAACGATTGGCCAAAGCAGCCCCCATGCCCGCCAACATCGTGACGTGCAAACCAGATATCGAAATTAAATGTCCAATCCCAGTTGCGTTGAAGACGCGCCAATCATCTTGAGGAATCGCATTTTGCTCACCCATCACCAAGGCAATTAATACTCCAACATAAGGAGCATCATCAGGAGCTGATCGCTTGATGCGCTCGCGTAAATGCCAACGAGTTAACTCAACAAATGTTGTAAAGCTAAAATGAAAATTATCTAAGAGAGTCGCCTTCCACGACCTTGGTAAACCTTTTGCATTGGCTTTCACAGAACCAGTAGCGCCAAGATCTTGCTGAAACATCCAACGCTCAAAGTCAAATCCATGCGGGTTCATAAGACCATGGGATCTTTTGAGAACCACTGGTAAGCGCCAGCGTTGACCAGGTTGAATATCGGGCAAGACTCCCTCACCACGCCAACCGGGATACCAACCTAAAGAGAGTCGATTGGGGAATTCTTTCAGATCAATGATGATTGATTGATCCTCATGAATCACCTCTTCCACTTTCAATGAAAATCTTAATGACTGGTCACCTTGATGAGGCAAGCCATCAATCACACCAGTCACCAATAGTGCAACACCTTCTAATTTTGGAGATAAATCATTTCCCAAGCGCGTATGCGTCAGATAAGCAGACCAAGAAAAACCCAATAAAAATAAAACAAGCGCCCACAAAGAAAGTTTCAATTTGGGTAAGGCAGTCATCTTTAAATTTCTGATCAGATAAATAGAGACCAGCAGACATCCAATCATCAGAGCAAAATTGATCCACACACCGTTGTCAGGCAACTGCGGCAAAAAAAGTAAAAGAGATTCCCCGGCAATGAATGCCGATAACAAGAAGCGCAAGCTGTCTAATCTTGAGAGAGAGGTAACTGAGCAAGCAATGCTGCCCAGCGAGGAATCACGCGCAAGGCGTTATTGGCACAGATGGTCTGGGTTTGAGCGATAGATTTAGAACGAATTTCTGCAAGCACTGAAGAAATTTGCGGTAATTCTGCAGGCTCATTGCGATGGCTTACTTGTTTTGCCAACCAAGCAGGAGGAATATCTGGCGCATCAGTTTCAAGAACAATGCTTTCAAATGGCAATTCTTTGGCCAAGCGTCGAATTTGTAAAGCTCTGGAAAATGTCATTGCGCCGCCAAAACCCATCACAAAATTTAACTTAATGAACTGTTCTGCCTGCTGAAAGCTGCCATTGAATGCATGCGCGATGCCACCAATGATCTTTCTCGGTCTTAAAGCTTTCAAAATGGCATCTTGAGAGCGGCGCACGTGCAAAATCACTGGCAAATTAAATTCTTCAGCAAGATCGAGTTGTTTTTCAAAAAAGAATGCCTGATGGTTGGCATCTAGATCAGGTAAAAAATAATCTAAACCAATCTCTCCGATTCCAACAAAACGAGGATCATCTAAGGCCTCAATCACTGAGCGTCTTAAAACATCTAAATCTGATTCTTTTGCTTCTGGTGTAAAGATTGGATGAATGCCCAGGGTGTAAACGCTTGCAGGCATTAATTGAGCAGCTTGATAAGTTAGATATTTTACAGATAAATGATCTTTTGCGCGCACGGCTGGTAACAACACGCCGTTGACTCCCGCTTGAGCTGCACGATGAATCACGGCATCACGATCAAGACCAAACTCATCAGCATCGAGATGGCAATGGGTATCTAAACACAAAGCCACGTTAATTAGCTTTCAATACGCCATGATCTAAACGTAAAACACGATCACATCTTGCAGCGCGCAATGGGTCATGGGTCACAATCACAAATGCAGTGCCCTGACTTTTTGCAATATCCAACATCAAATTAAAAACAGTGTCCGCTGTTTCAGCGTCTAAGTTTCCAGTAGGCTCATCAGCCAAAACACAGCTTGGCTTAGTCACCAAGGCCCTGGCAACTGCCACACGCTGACGCTCGCCACCCGATAAGGCGGCTGGTCGATGATCCATGCGATGAGACAGGCCTACTTTTGTGAGCATCTCCTTGGCCATGGCTCGGGATTCATCGTTATCGATGCCTCTGATGCGCAATGGCATGGCCACGTTATCCAAAGCACTGAACTCGGCTAACAAATGATGAAATTGGTAAATGAATCCTAAATGTTGATTGCGTAACTTATTCAGCTCAGTTTCAGAGAGACGACTCAAGGACTGTCCTGCCAAGATGACTTCGCCTTGACTGGCATGATCTAAACCGCCCAAAAGATGCAACAAGGTACTTTTACCCGAACCTGAAGCTCCAACAATGGCCAATTTTTCACCAACCGCAAGCTCTAAGCTGATGTCATGCAAGACTTGAACAGCAAGGTCGCCCTCTCCATACGTTTTGGAAATATTCTTTGCCACCAAAGACAGATTCATATCCAAGCCCTCACTCATAACGTAAGGCCTGAGCCGGTTGAATTTTGGCCGCTCTCCAACTCGGATAAAGCGTGGCTAAAAGAGAAAGAATGAATGCCATTAAACCCACTGTGATCACGTCACTGCTTCGTACATCGGAAGGCAGACTAGAAATAAAGTAAATGTCGCGGGGCAAGAATTGGACACGGAAAATAGCTTCCAAGCTTGGCACAATCACATCGATGTTCAAAGAAATGAGTAAGCCCAAAATGATTCCACCCAAAGTACCTATTGCCCCAATCATGAAACCTTGGGCAAAGAAAATTCTTTGAATCATTCCAGCACTAGCACCCATGGTGCGAAGAATGGCTATATCACCCCGCTTATCAGTCACAGTCATCACCAAGGTCGATACCAAGTTAAATGCTGCCACAGCAATGATCAAGGTCAAGATGATGAACATCATGCGTTTTTCAGTTTGAACTGCTGCAAACCAATTTTTATTTTGTCTGGTCCAATCTTTGACCCATAAGCCAGGTAGCTGCATCGACAGTTGATCAGCAACTTTGGCGGCTTGCTGCATGTCATCCAATTTCAGACGCAAACCTGATGGTCCATCCAATCTCAATAACGCTGCTGCATCCTTCCAATGAACCACGGCCAAGGTGCTATCAAACTCATAATGACCGCTGTCGATGATGCCAATCAATTTAAAGGCCCTCATGCGCGGAGTCATCCCAGCAGGATTGATGTCGCCTTCAGGAACCATGATCGTGATCCGATCACCCAATTGAACGCCCAATATTCCAGCTAACTCGGCCCCCAAAGCCAAACCAAACTCACCGGACTTAAGAGCATTGACCTGCCCTTGAATGAAATGTTTTGGTATATCAGATACTGTGCTCTCAAGATCTGGATCAATACCCCGAAGCGCCACCCCTCGCATCACATCACCTCGAGTGATCAGGGCCTGAGACATGATCATCGGTGCCGCACCAGTTACACGCTTATTCTCTTGAACTTTGGCTAATAAAGGCTGCCATTC
>JBEIOY010000207.1:0-2127 GCA_040377355.1 Burkholderiaceae bacterium
AAAAAAAACAAGAAATATAAAGCGCTGGGTATCCATGCGAAGCTGGGGTGACCTAAAATGTTCATATCTACAGTTTAATGCTCATATGTTTCAAAATCTAACAGATCGTTTAAGTCGTGTGGTTAAAACCATGCGAGGTCAAGCCAGACTGACCGAAGAAAATACCGCCGAAATGCTTCGTGAGGTGCGTTTAGCCCTATTAGAGGCTGACGTTGCACTCCCTGTTGTCAAAGAGCTCATCAATAATATTAAACAAAAAGCTCTTGGCGTTGAGGTTCTCGACAGTTTAAGCCCCGGCCAAGCCTTGGTGGGAGTTGTTCAAAAAGAGCTCACCGCGATCATGGGCAATTCGAGTGCCGGTCAACTGAATTTAGCCGCTCAACCGCCGGCCATTATCTTGATGGCGGGTCTTCAAGGTGCTGGTAAAACAACTTCTGCTGGCAAATTGGCCAAATGGCTAAAAGACACGCAAAAGAAAAAAGTGTTGACCGTGTCTTGCGACGTTTATCGTCCAGCTGCCATCAAACAATTGCAAATGGTCAGCGAACAAGCTGGCGCAGATTTTTTCCCTAGCGATGAAAACCAAAAACCCAAAGACATCGCGCGCGATGCCTTGGACTGGGCAAAACGACACTATCACGATGTAATGATTGTCGATACTGCCGGCCGCTTAGGTATCGATGAAGTCATGATGCAAGAGATCAGTGCCTTGCATCAAATCTTGAACCCAATCGAAACACTGTTTGTGGTCGACGCCATGTTGGGTCAAGATGCTGTGAACACCGCTAAAGCATTCAATGAAGCACTGCCATTAACTGGTGTGATTCTGACCAAGCTTGATGGTGATGCACGCGGTGGTGCGGCACTCTCAGTTCAACACATCACCGGTGTTCCAATCAAGTTTGCGGGTGTGGCTGAAAAACTAGATGGTCTTGAACCGTTTGATGCAGACCGCATGGCCAGTCGCATTCTGGGTATGGGCGATATTCTGGCATTGGTTGAACAAGCGCAAAAGAATGTTGACTTTGACCAAGCCCAAAAATTAGCTGACAAAGTTAAAAAGGGTGGGTTTGATTTAAATGATTTCCGCATGCAAATCACTCAAATGCGCCAAATGGGTGGTTTAGGTAGCATGATTGACAAATTACCTGCAAAGTTTGCGCAAGCGGCCGCCAAACAAGATATGAGCGCTGCGGATAAACAAGTGACCCGCACGCAAGGCATCATTGATAGCATGACGCCAGCAGAAAGAAGGAAGCCTGAGCTTCTAAAAGCGAGCAGAAAACGTCGCATCGCTGCGGGTGCGGGCGTGCAAGTCCAAGAAGTGAATCGCGTTTTAGCTCAATTCGAACAAATGCAATCCATGATGAAACAATTCAAAGGCGGCAAGATGGCTAAGATGATGGGCAGTATGGCAGCCAAGGGCATGGGGAATATGTTCAAGCGTTAAATATGTACACTTAATTTTCACTTAAGCATCCAAACAAAAAGCCAGATCTTTGATCTGGCTTTTTTATATCTAATGTAGAAATTACCTTGTTATTGCTTTAGCAGCACTTTTGGTTTCAATCCTTAAGATGCCAATTGAGTCTTCACCAAATCAGCCACCTTCTTAGCTACTTCCCCCACTGGTATTGTTGATGCTTCAGTATCAGTGCGCGCTTGGAACTCCAATTGACCTTCCTTCAAACCACGCTCACCAATCACCACGCGATAAGGTACGCCAATGAGCTCCCAATCCGCAAACATCGCACCAGGACGTTCGCCGCGATCATCCAAAATCACCTCGATTCCTGCAGACATTAAGTCTTGGTAAAGTTTGTCAGAAGCTTCACGAACCATGTCAGAGCGGTCATAACCCATTGGACATAAAACCACTTGGAATGGCGCAATCGATACCGGCCACATGATGCCGCGATCATCGAAACGTTGTTCAATAGCAGCACCCAATAAGCGTGTTACACCAATACCATAACAACCCATCACCATCGGCTGAGACTGACCTTTTTCATCGAGATAGACGGCATTCATCGACTCTGAATAACGGGTGCCTAGCTGAAACACATGTCCCACTTCAATACCACGGCAAATTTCTAGAACACCCTTACCATCCGGCGATGCATCACC
>JBEIOY010000169.1:0-2945 GCA_040377355.1 Burkholderiaceae bacterium
AATCTTCAAACTTCAATTAAGATGGGCGTCTGAGCTTGAAGATGTCAGTGCGATATGACTTTATCAGCAAGACCAATTTTGCATTAGAAACCCTATTTTGTGATGCCGAAAATTTTTCAGGTGTATTAAACTTAGAAGGTTAGAAATGCTATGACAAGAATTGATTTTGCAACATCAATGCAATTTTAAATCATTAGCCTGATTGAATCTTTTAATAATAAAGAATAAGAGTCATTATGAAAATTTTGGTAGCCGTTAAGCGTGTGGTTGATTACAACGTGAAAGTGCGCGTCAAATCTGATCAATCGGGCGTTGATATTGCAAACGTAAAAATGAGCATGAATCCATTTGATGAGATTGCAGTTGAAGAAGCTGTGCGTCTCAAAGAGGCGGGCCTTGTTTCAGAAATCATTGCAGTTTCTTGTGGATCGACTCAATCCCAGGAAACAATCCGCACAGCCATGGCTATTGGCGCCGATAGAGGTATTCTGGTCGAGACGGAAGCTGAATTACAGCCTTTGGCAGTTGCTAAATTGTTAAAAGCAATTGTTGGCAAGGAGCAGCCTGATTTAATTATATTGGGTAAGCAAGCGATTGATGATGACAGTAATCAAACTGGCCAAATGTTGGCAGCTTTATTGAATATTTCTCAAGCGACTTTTGCCTCAAAGGTTCAGCTTGCTGATGGTAAAGCAATTGTCACGCGTGAAGTTGATGGCGGTCTAGAAACTATTTCAATCAATTTACCTGCCGTGATCACCACTGATTTGCGCTTGAATGAGCCCCGCTACGTCACATTGCCAAACATCATGAAGGCCAAAAAGAAACCGTTGGATATTTTTAAACCAGAGGATTTATCGGTTGATATTGCGCCGCGCATCACCACCATCAAAGTGGCTGAACCTCCGACACGCAGTGCTGGGGTAATGGTTGCAGATATCAAAACACTGGTTGATAAACTTAAAAATGAAGCAAAGGTAATCTAAATGACTATTTTGGTAATAGCAGAACACGACAACCTTTCTTTGAGGGCGGCCACTCTTAACACTGTTGCAGCAGCTCTTGCATGCGGTGGTGATGTGCACATCTTGATTGCCGGATATCAAGCGAATGCTGCTGCACAATCAGCGTCTCAGATACCTGGAATTGCGAAGGTCATTCATGCGGATGCACCACATTTACAACATCAGCTAGGTGAAAACTTAGCGGAGCAAATCTTGGTTCTGGCAGCAAATGCTGCTTACTCTCATATCTTAGCGCCAGCCACCGCAATTGGTAAAAATACTCTGCCAAGGGTGGCCGCGAAATTAGACGTGGCTCAAGTGTCGGACATCATGAAGGTGATCAGTGCCGATACTTTTGAAAGACCGATTTATGCAGGTAATGCAGTAGCCACAGTTCAATCTCACGATGTCATTAAGGTGATCACTGTGCGCACAACTGGATTTGACCCAGTTGCCAATGCCGGTGGCAATGCAAGCGTAGAAAAAATTACTGCGATTCCTGACCAAAACGTTTCAACATTTATTTCAAAAGAAGTCAATCAAACCAACCGCCCAGAATTGTCTGCTGCAAAAGTAGTGGTTTCCGGTGGTCGCGGTTTGGGTTCTGCAGAAAAGTATCATGAATTACTGGAGCCTTTGGCTGATAAGTTGGGCGCTGCTTTGGGCGCATCTAGAGCAGCGGTAGATGCTGGTTATGTACCAAACGATTATCAAGTAGGACAAACCGGAAAAATTGTGGCTCCTCAACTTTATATTGCTGTTGGTATTTCAGGAGCAATTCAGCATTTAGCTGGAATGAAGGACTCAAAGATCATAGTTGCCATTAACAAAGATGCTGACGCGCCTATATTTGGCGTTGCAGACTATGGGTTAGTGGCTGATTTATTCACTGCTATCCCTGAGCTTATTTCAGAATTAGATTAGCTGATTTTTAGAAGTAATAAATGAGTTATAAAGCACCAGTAAAAGACATGCTTTTTGTTCTTAAGAATCTTTCTGAGATTGATAAGATCAATCAGTTGCCTGGTTTCGAAGATTATGATTTAGAAACCGCCTCTGCAGTTCTTGAGGAGTCTGGAAAATTTTGCGGTGAAGTTTTGGCGCCATTGAATTGGATTGGCGATCAAAATCCAAGTCACTTATTAAATGGTGAAGTTATAACAACGCCAGGTTTCAAAGAAGCTTTTAAGAAATTTGGTGAGGCTGGCTGGCAAGGGGTTGTCCACCCTGTTGAATTTGGCGGTCAAGGATTTCCTAAGGCCATCGCAACACCATGCGCTGAAATGTTACATGCTGCAAATATGTCGTTTGCGCTTTGCCCTATGTTGACAGATGGTGCGATAGAAGCTTTATTAACTGCAGCCAGCTCAGAATTAAAGGAACGTTATATTCCTAAAATGATTCTTGGGGAATGGACTGGGACCATGAATCTAACAGAGCCGCAAGCCGGTTCTGACTTGGCAGCTGTTAGAACGAAAGCCGAATTACAAAGTGATGGGCGCTATAAAATTTTTGGAACAAAAATTTACATCACATACGGCGAACACGATATGGCTGAGAACATCGTCCATTTAGTGCTAGCTCGTTGCCCCGGGGCTCCTGAGGGTGTTAAAGGAATTTCATTGTTTGTGGTGCCAAAGTTCATGGTTCACGAAGATGGATCATTGGGAGAGCGTAATGATGTTCAGTGCGTATCCATTGAACATAAATTAGGAATTAAGGCCAGTCCTACAGCCGTTCTTCAGTTTGGAGATCATGGTGGTGCAGTTGGTTATCTTGTTGGTGAGGAAAACCGTGGCCTAGAGTACATGTTCATTATGATGAATGCGGCACGTTTTGCGGTCGGTATGCAGGGGGTTGCTATAGCAGACCGAGCATATCAACAGGCTGTTTGGTATGCCAATGATCGAGCTCAATCAAAAGATTTAACTGGCTCAGCAG
>JBEIOY010000179.1:0-2815 GCA_040377355.1 Burkholderiaceae bacterium
AGGCTCTCGCGTCGACGGTGCGATGGTGCCTTTGGACACGCAATTAAAGAATGGTCAAACCGTTGAAATTATTTCTGTCAAACAAGGCGGCCCCTCATTAGATTGGCTCAATGCAGAGAGAGGTTACCTTGCGACCAATCGTGCCAAATCAAAAGTGCGCGCCTGGTTCACGGCACAGCAAGCCGAACAAGATGGTGACAAAAATGACAAAGATGAAATTGTTGCTGAAGTGGTTAAGCAAGAGTTGCCTGACATCATCTTGCGCAAGAGCAAAGTCAAATCTGGTCAAGGCGACGTCTTGGTGGTGGGCGTTGATTCTTTGCTAACGCAACTATCGCGTTGCTGTCGTCCAGTGCCCCCAGACCCCATCAGTGGATTTGTCACCAAAGGTCGTGGTGTGTCGATCCATAGACAAGACTGCAGCACCTTTAAGCAGCTCCTGGCCAGAGCGCCTGAAAGGGTGGTGGTCACTGAGTGGGGCAATCAGCCCGAAGGTAAATCATTATTCCCAGTGGATCTGGCTTTGATGGCCTTGGATCGTCAGGGCTTACTGCGAGATATCTCGGAAGTGTTCTCACGCCTAAAAATCAACGTCACGGGTGTCAAAACTCAGTCTCGTAAAGGAGTTGCCAGCATGCAGTTCACGATTGAAGTGCTCTCGACCAATGGTTTGCAAACCGCTGTGAGCGCACTTTTAGAGGTCAAAGGTGTCACAGAGGCGAGAAGGAAGTAGCCACAAGTGATAAACTGTCGCTCTTAATAGGCTCGTAGCTCAGTTGGTTAGAGCGCTTCCTTGACATGGAAGAGGTCGCTGATTCGAATTCAGTCGAGCCTACCAACGAATAAGCATCATTTAACGATGGTGTCGTGATGTAAAAGCTGGCGCGGAATGTCCTAGGTTCAAAAAGACCCCAGTGCACCGCGCTTAATTTTTGGAGTTGATATGGTTGTTGTCACATTACCCGATGGATCAAAGCGCGAATATCCCGCGCCATTGACCGTTTTCGAAGTGGCACAAAGCATTGGCGCTGGTTTGGCTAAAGCTGCTTTGGCTGGTAAGGTCAATGGCAAATTGGTTGATACCAGTCACTTGATCGACTCTGATAGCAACATCGCGATCGTCACTGACAAAGATCCTGAAGGCTTGGAAGTCATTCGTCACTCCAGCGCCCACTTGATGGCTTATGCCGTTAAAGAACTCTACCCAGAAGCACAAGTGACCATCGGCCCTGTGATTGAGTCTGGTTTTTATTATGACTTTGCCTATAGTCGCCCATTCACACCAGAGGACTTGGTAGCGATTGAAAAGCGCATGGCTGAGTTGGCCAAAAAAGACGAGAAGATTGAGCGTCGCGTGGTGAGCCGTGATGAAGCTGTTAAGTATTTCAAAGGTTTGGGCGAGCACTACAAAGCAGAATTGATTGAAGCGATTCCACAGTCTGAAGATGTTTCTTTGTATTCAGAAGGTGGCTTCACTGACTTGTGCCGCGGCCCTCACGTGCCATCAACTGGCAAATTAAAAGTATTCAAATTGATCAAAGTGGCAGGTGCCTATTGGCGCGGCGACAGCAAGAACGAAATGCTTCAGCGTATTTACGCCACAGCATGGACCAAGAAAGAAGATCAAGATGCTTACTTCCACATGTTGGAAGAAGCTGAGAAACGCGACCATCGCAAACTAGGTAAGCAACTAGATCTATTCCATTTCCAAGAAGAAGCTCCAGGCTTGATCTTCTGGCATCCAAAAGGTTGGACGATTTGGCAGCAAGTAGAGCAATACATGCGCCGCGTTTACCAAGAGAATGGTTACCAAGAAGTCAAAGCACCACAAATCTTGGATCGTGCACTTTGGGAAAAATCAGGCCACTGGGAAAACTACAAAGACAATATGTTCACGACTGAGTCTGAGAATCGTGCCTATGCTTTGAAGCCGATGAACTGCCCAGGTCACGTACAAATTTACAACGCTGGTTTGCACAGCTACCGTGAACTACCGTTGCGTTACGGTGAGTTTGGTCAGTGTCACCGCAATGAATCATCCGGTGCTTTGCACGGTTTGATGCGTGTGCGTGGTTTCACACAAGACGATGGACACATTTTCTGTACAGAAGATCAGATCCAATCTGAAGTGGCTGACTTTGACAAAGCCGTGCGTGCGGTTTACCAAGATTTTGGTTTCACAGAAGTGGCCGTTAAGTTAGCCCTTCGCCCTGCCAAGCGAGTTGGTGACGATGCCATTTGGGATAAAGCAGAAGCAGCTTTGCGCAATGCTTTGAAAGCATCGGGTCAAGAATGGGAAGAGTTGCCAGGTGAGGGCGCTTTCTATGGACCAAAAATTGAATACCACCTCAAAGATTCGATCGGTCGTTCATGGCAGTGCGGCACCATGCAAGTCGATTTTTCAATGCCACTTCGTTTGGGTGCTGAATACGTTTCTGCTGACAATGATCGTCAAGTACCGGTCATGTTGCACCGTGCGATCGTGGGTTCTTTAGAGCGATTTATCGGTATTTTGATCGAAAACCATGCCGGCGCGATGCCTACCTGGCTTGCACCAACTCAGTGCATTGTGATGAATATTTCTGGAAATTCAGCCGAATATGCACAAAAAGTTCAGCAAATCCTCAAAAAACAAGGATTTAGAGCTGAAGTTGATTTGCGGAACGAGAAAATAACGTTTAAAATCCGTGAGCACGCAATGCAGAAGGTTCCTTATCTCATCGTTGTCGGTGACAAGGAAGCAGAAGCAAATGCGGTGGCCGTGCGCGCCAGAGGTGGAGTTGATTTAGGTGTAATGCCAATCGAAGACTTCATC
>JBEIOY010000046.1:0-8797 GCA_040377355.1 Burkholderiaceae bacterium
TCACAAAATATTGATTTTCTTCAATATTTGAATCACATCAGGTCCAATGTGTTCATAGAACTTGTACAACCCTGTGCATAGATAATTAAGGCCAGGCTCACCATCTTTTGCTCTGATCAATCTGTTTTTAGGGCACTCTCCCCAACACATTTTTAAGTAGTCACATGTTTGACATTGCTTGGGCAGAGTATCGCATTTATCCATCCCGAATTTTTCTTGGCGAGCAGAAAATGCCATATCGCCCAGATGTGTCTCTTGAATATTGCCCAGTTTATAAATGGGATAAACAAAGTGATCGCAAGAGTAAACATCGCCGTTATGTTCTACGGCTAGACCTTTGCCACAAAATTCTGCCTGGGTGCACGTTTGAGCACCCAAGCCAGCGGCTTGAGAAATCGCGGTTTCAAAGAGATTAATGTGCACGCGGCCATAATCTGTGGCTAGCCATTCATCCCAAACACCCGATAAGAAGTCACCGTAATCATCTGGGTCCACAGACCAATCAGTCACAATCGATAAAGGATGCCCGGGCTTGGCGCGCTCACTGTCTTGAATCGGTAATGTTGATTGCGCAATTTCTGCAGGAGCTTCTTGTTTAAAGGTGCGCGGCTCTACAGCGGGATTAAATTGCACTCGCCATGTTCCAATCTGATCCGCTAAGAATCGATACACCTCTTTAGGATGTTTTGCATTAAGTCGGTTAACCACACACAAAGCGGCAAATGAGACATTGGCTTCAGATAATTTTTTAGCTGCAGTCATGACGTGATCAAACGTTGACTTACCGCTGTTGGTTTTACGATAAGCATCATGGAACTCTCTAGGGCCGTCAATTGATAGGCCCACATGAAAGCCGTGCGTCTTTAGAAAACTCACCCACTCATCGTCCAAAGCGATGCCATTGGTCTGTAGATCATTTTCAATTTTTTGACCTTGTTTCGCGTATTTTTTTTGTAACTCAATGACGCGCTCAAAAAATGGAATGCCCATCAAAGTTGGTTCACCACCTTGCCATGAAAAAACAACTTCATCACCAGTTTGAGCTTCGATGTACTGACGAATATGTTGTTCAAGCACTCCCTCAGACATACGTGCCTGCGGAGATTGATCAAGCATCTCAGTTTTATGGAGATAAAAACAATAATCACAGTTGATATTGCAGGCAGCGCCACTGGGTTTGATCATCGCATGAAAGCGATAGTTTCTACCTTTTGGTAGGCTGGGTAGTTGGTTGACTGGATGATTGGGCACGCTGTAGAGACTTTCTAACAATGAGGGTTGGATATTGAAAGTATCACATGAGAATGAATGATGCTCAACTCTAGACCAATACTGGGGCCCACCTGATCATGACAGTCACTGCATACTCACCAATCTAGCACGGACCATTTCAATATACATCCGCAACTCATAAACCTTTACGGCATATTTCTTGGGCACCCTCATGGTCATGGCTTGTTTTTGCAATACCTGCCATTCTTCTTGCCATGGTTTTTGAGGATCGGTCGCCACAGCCAATTCAAGAGTACGTAATCTTTTATACACCGCTGAGGTTTTGGCATCTACGCTCATTAAAATCAGCTTGGGTAAAAAATTGAAAAGTGGGATCAAGATCGCCAAGAGCGGCAAGATGATGCGAATGGCTCTCTCCACCCAAACCACGCTCCAAAATGGTAAGTGGCGATGCAAGAAAGAAGCCCCGTTTTTTAGAAAATGTTTGGCATCATCGTCGTGAGGCCATGCAAAGCCATTCTCCGATGGGTAGTCATTTTCTTTTTGCAAAAGACCCAATTGACTGATGGTTGTATCCATCGCCCTCATCAGAGGGGTGATCAAGGCAGGATGGATGTCCTCATTAATAACCATGGCTGCAGGGGCGGCTAATATAGAGATGTCTTTTCTGGGAAGATCTTCAGCCAAGTTGATCACACCTCGCGGCACTGTGACTTTCTTTAAAAAAGGTAGGCGCACAGTATAGGCATCAGCTTGCTCAAAACTCATCACCGCCAAGTGTGGGCTGCGCAAGTATTCCAAAATAATCGGTGCCTGCGGACCGCTGACCAACATTACTGCATCGAGTTCATTAGCATGCAAAGCTTTGAGACTTTGCGAGGCTGTGAACTCCTTGAGCTTAATGGTCGGCTTCTCTGACTTCACATTCATTTGATTGAGCTCTAGCAACTTCAATCCTAAATCACGCGTGCCACTGCCCGACAAACCGATTGAAAGTGATTTATTTTCTAATTGAGTGATTTTCGTCAGAGGATCTTTGAAGGCAGTCTTACGGTAAAAGATCCAAACTTGTTCATCAAAGACCGATGCCAAAGCCGATATGTTGGGATTATCAGAAACTCGACCAACGCCCCCTTGCAAAATTCCGACATGGATTTTTGACTTAGGTTGATTTAAACGTTCAATATTTTCTAAGCTGCCTGCAGATGGCAATACCTCTAACGTGATTTTTTCCTTGGCCAACTCTTTTGCCAACTGCTGCCCAAAACGGTAATACAGACCGTTTTCAGCCCCCGTTGTCATCACGATTTTTTTAGGTGGTGTTGGCACTAAAAACCAAATCAATAAACCCAGGAAGAGAATGACCAGGAGCGGCAACACATAAAGCATCGGTGGTTCAATCAGGCGGTGGACGATTTGTTGGAATTGTTTTTTCATGATGGCGAAATATTTTTAAATGTTTTTATTAAATTAGGTTCATGCTCTTGCTTGATGCTTGAGTTGGGTTACTTGGTGATCAAAGAGATGCCCATCGGAATGCCTGCATCTTCAGCTTTAACTTCCTGTACTTTACCAATCCTGACTCGATC
Source organism: Burkholderiaceae bacterium (assembly GCA_040377355.1). GTDB lineage: Bacteria > Pseudomonadota > Gammaproteobacteria > Burkholderiales > Burkholderiaceae > Polynucleobacter. Next base: position 2,823 of record JBEIOY010000046.1, read on the forward strand.
CTTCATCTCCGGTGAATTGTTCAAGAAAGCATCTTTCGAATTGTTTGCGCGACTATTAGCCAAAGCCACCAAGCGAGCCTCATTGATGTTTTGCGCTTCAATCAATTCTTTGCGCAGAGTCTCCCAACGCATTTGTGTATTAGGTAGCTTGATTAATTGCTGAGCAAGTTTGATGCGCCCCACCTGAGATCCATAGGCAGATTTAAGGCCACTTTGAATGCGAGGGTCAGACAAGCTTGGATTGGGTAATGGTTCAGTGTCTTTTAATTTGAATCCAGCTGCCAATAAGATGGCGCGATCTGCATTGACTCGGGCCAACTCTTGACGATCGACTTGTGGATCGTAAGTACCGTAAAACTCAACTGCGGCATTGGCTTTTTTTTCAAGCAGTTTGGCCACTTTTTCTAATTTTTCTTGCTCGGGGGGTGTGATCACGCTTTCGCCAGGCGCGGTGTAAATGCCGTCCAAGCCCTCTTCCCCGAACAATGACGCCAAAGCTCTGAATGGAGCGGTGACAATGCTGGACAAAACATTGCGCAAAGCTTGCCAGAAAAGATGTCCGACACTGAATTCTGGTGAATCAACATTGCCTCTGATCGGAATATTCACATCAATCATGCCATCTGAGTCTTCTAAGACAGCAATTGCCAAACCAATGGGCAACTTCATACCTTTGAAGTCAGGCACCTCTTCACCCAATTTGATCTTACGGATGACAAAACGATTTTTACCAAGCAGTTGGCCCTCTTTAGCGTTGTAGCGCAGATCAACATCGATGCGGCCATCGTCAATTTGATAGCCAGCAAAGGTCATCGCATAAGGATTGATACTATTAAGTGGAACGTTCTTAAAGCTCAAAGAGATGTCTGAGTTTCTTCTTGGATCTTCAAAAGCAGCTTGCCCTCTGGCGCGCAAACTACCACTTTTATCAACGGTACCATCTAAAGCGATGGTGGCGTATTGCCCTGGTACATTGCTGACACCCAATAATGAGCCATTGAGATTATTGATATTGGTTTTGAAGCCAGTTCTAATGGACGCATCCGAGAAATACATTCCGCCTTGATTGACTTTGATAGCCTTGATATCAACTTCAAAGGCTGGCTTGCCTGCAGTCTTGGGGGTTGGTGGTGCGGATGATACCGTTGTTGAAGCTGTCGTTGCTTGATTTTTCATGAACAAGCGGCGGAAGTTGCTGAATTTATCTTCGCCAATCGAGAGTCTGGCCAATGGTTGAGTCAAGACCAATTCTTGGATGCTGAATCTTTTTTGCTCTTTTTCTAGAAAATCAAGTTCAAATTTTGAGAAGAAAGCTTTTTTCCAGCTGAGCAATGGCTCTTTTTCCTTTGGTTCATAGATGGTTAATTCAGCAAAATCCAAATCACCCAATATCGCCCAACCTTTTTGATTGGTTTTGAGCTTCAGATCTGCGCTGACTGATCCTTTTTGCGTAACCAACTGTTCATTGGCGGGCAATAAGGCCACAAAAGGTGACAAAGGAAGATCTTTAAAGGAAATTGTGCCATCAAGATCTGATTTTTTTAAGTTGTAACTTAGTTTGCTGGTCAGTGTTGAGTCTTCGATACTCAAATTGATATTTAGATCAATTTTTTCTTGAGCAATCATCTCAATGTGACCCCCCACGCCCAGACTTGAGAGTTTGAGGCGGTTGACTGAACCTGGAATAGCAATATCTACGTTCTTTAAGTTCAAGAGATAGTCACTTTGAACGCCTCGTGCACCTGTTGGAGCATAGTTGGCAAATGCTTTGGCCTGAAATTGCACATCCTTGAAGACATAGTCTGTTTTTTTGATGCTGTCTTTGATGGCCAGTTGGCCATTTTTCAACTGAAACAGATCGATTTCAATTTTCAAAGAGGATGGCTTGGTATCGGGTTTCTTTTGTGCCTGAATGGCCTGAATGAATTCAAGGAAGTTCCACTGCGGCACACCTTGCCTAGATAAAGAACTGTGCAGAAAAATTTGAACTCCATCAATCTTGACTTCTGCTAGATGCACACGAGCAATCAAAAGATGAATTAGTTCAGCATTAAGGCTTAAATGCTGAATAACGAGGAGCAAATCTTTATCATCTTGGCTCTTTGAGAGCTTAAGACCACGGATATCAACTTTGAGATTCCATGGTGAAACATCGATGCTTTCATAGCCGATGTGGTGACCAATGCTTTGACCATACGCTTGAACAGCTTTTTTAACCTGTCCAGGTAAAAAAACTATTAAGCCAATCCAGGAAACCAAAATCGAAGCAATGACAATTGCCCCAATCCGGATCAGTAACTTTTGATATTTCATACCCCAATCATAAATTGACTTGGCGTCTTTGGGATGAATAGTTGCTACTTGGTGACTGGGGGAATCACCGTACTCCTAGGAGCTACTGTCAATATCACATTGGTTTTTCCACCAAAGCCGCCTTCTTCGATTTCAATGGTGGCAGTTCGATCTTTTTTGATGAATACCAAGATGCTATTTTTTGATTTGGTTGAAGAAACCAAAGTCCATCCTGATTTTTGGAATTGATCTCTGAAGAATGTAAAGGTTTCATTGGCATTTTGCGCAGAGATGATCGCTACGCGACCAGCCCAACCGTCGCCACTGCCCAATATCAAGGAGTTTTCGTTGTTGATGCGTGCGCCGCCTGGCATGGGCATATCACCCAATAGTTTTGACTGGATGTCTTGAGCTGTTTCACCATCGGCATTCGTCGAAATTGTCGTGGCACATGCACTCAATCCAAAAGCTATCAGAATCAGTGAGGTTTTGAGTAATTTATTCATTGATTTTCATCCATAAAATCCAAAGCGATAAGAGTAATGTAACCGCATTCGCAATAATCACTGGCCATGCCTGTATTAATACGCCATATATTAGCCACAACAATACACCCAGACTAAAAATTAGGTACATCCAAAATGAAATGGCCGACGCATCCTTACTTCGATGAATACGTAAAGCCTGAGGTAAAAAAGAAACTGTGGTAAGTATTGCTGCGATTGCACCAATGGTGTCGATAAAGTTCATGAAATAATTATTTCTTCTTTGATGTCAATAGGTGAAAAAATTTATTTTTCTAAATTTATTTCATGACTTATCCACAGTTTGTGTGGACTACTCAGACTATAAATTAAAAAAATCCTTATCCAACAATGCTTGAGCTGGTCTGCTTAAAAAATAGGCAACAATGGATTGCGCCATTCATTGATTCATCATTTCTTATATGGTGCATGTAAAAATATTTTTCTTAATTCGCTTGACAAAGAAAAATCTCGCCCGCTTTCTCTTCAATTTGCAGTTTAATGAGACGCGATCCATGCGGGCATGGTCCCGAAATACATTCTCCTGTGTCTGGTAGATATTGAGCATCGTGCGATGCACAAATGATAGCTGTTTTGTCATTCGTGAAGAATTTTCCTGGCTGCCAATCTAATTCCATCGCCACATGAGCACAACGATTGAGATATGCGTGGGCCTGACCGTCAAAACGAATCACAAAAGCGGGTAATGTTGCATCTACGCGATGATCAATCGATCCAACCATGCCTGCAATGTCAGTGGTTCGAACCATGAAGCGAAAGCCCTCTTCTTGATCTTGGATGTGATCGCTTGAACAGATGCGGTGTCCGGCCTGAACCAGTGGCTCAAAGTCATCTTCAGGTGAATTGATCTGATCGGATGAGGGCATGCGTGGGCTTTCGGAAAATAATGGTTAATTTGGGATGAATTCTCTGCTTTAGCAGATAATCCAACAATATTAAGAAATATTGTAGACATGTCACTAATTTCAGCAACTACCAAAGCAGCTTTAGAAGAACTTTTAGAGACTGCACTAAGGCCAGCACCGGTTGATTGGCTCGGCATTCGTTTTCGAGGCCAAATGATTGGCTATATCCAGCCTGACTATACCGCCAGCATCAAGTCTTATATTGAAAGCACAGAGACCCCTGCTTTGGCACTTTTTGGTGAGCATTTGCATTTAGAGAATCTGGCACCCTATTTGTTAAGCCAAGAACTCCAAGATTTGGCTGAATTTTTAAAGAAACAAGGGTTGGCCCCTGGTTGGCGCGATGAATCCTTCTCTTGGTTAGATGATCATGGCCATGAACGCTTCAGAATGGAGCGTGCGGTATTTAGATCATTGGGGTTTCATAGCCGAGCATGCCATATCAATGGCTACACCGCTCATCAAGAGATGTATTTAGGCATGCGCAGTGCCAATAAAGCGACTGATCCCAATATGTTGGATAACTTGGCAGCTGGTGGTATCAGTGCCGATGAAACATTGCAGCAATGCGTTATCCGTGAACTGTGGGAAGAAGCCAGTGTTCCGACTGAGATGTCGCGATTGGCTGAACCGGTGGGCCACATTCACGTAAGACGAGTGGTGGAGCCAAAGGGTCTTCATGATGAGAGTTTGTATACCTATGACTTGTTATTGTCTGATGATTTTTCACCAAAGAACAATGATGGCGAGGTATCAGGCTTTATCAAAGTTCCTTACGCACAAGCAGCTGATTTGATTTTAGAAGGTGCCTTAACACCTGATGCAGCCGCAGTGGCTGCAGATTTTCTTTTAAGAAAATCCTGAGCTCCAAGAAACCATGGAGATCATCGCTTTTACGCTGTCTCTAATCTGTGTGGCTCTTAATGCCTATGGCCATATTTTGACTTGGCCTTTGATGATTGTCAGTTCTACTGCTTATGCCTGGGTATTTCAAGATGCCAAATTATTTGGTGATGCATGGCTACAAGGCGTTTTTATTCTTTTGGCCATTTATGCATGGAAAATGTGGTCTAAATCAGCTCAGGCCTCTCAAACTAAAAGTGCCCAATTGAGTTCCTTCAAAAGAATGCCACGCAGTTGGTGGTTGTTTGGAAGTTTTTTATGGTCGGGGCTGTTTTTAGTCATTCATTATGTTTTAGAAAACCATACCAGTTCAGATGTGGCACTGATGGATGCTTTTTTAACCTCTGGTAGCTTGTTGGCTACTTATATGAGTGCTCAAAAGTGGTTGGAAAATTGGTTGGTGTGGATTTTTGTGAACAGTCTTTATATTGTTTTATACATTTATAAAGATTTACATTTAACAGCCCTTCTGTATGGTCTGTTGATTGTCCTTGCGGTGCTTGGCTGGTTGCAGTGGTCTAAAAAGATCAAACTTGGCGAATTGACTCAGTGAGCAAGCTCTATGACTGATATTTTAAGGATCGCGATCGTCGGTGCTGAGTGCAGCGGCAAAACGAGTTTGACGGAAAGTCTAGCCAATGATTTTTCTAAAGAGTACCCCAGCGCTTATGTTCCAGAGTACTTAAGATTATTTGTTGATCAAGAAAATAGAACCCCACGACCCGATGAACAAGTGGGCATTGCGCAGAAGCAGCAATCTTTGGAGCAAACTCTTGCCAATGATCTGATCAAGCAACACACTAACCCAGAGTTTGTTTTGCTTTTTTGCGACACCACGCCTTTGATGACTTGTATTTATAGTGAGGTGGTTTTTGGCGGCACGGATCCAGAACTTTTTAGAATGGCTCAAACTCATGACTATGATTTGACAATCTTTACCCAAATAGACTTTCCGTGGCAAGAAGATGGTCTGCAACGCGATGGGCCGGTGGCACAGACCAAGGTTCATTTTAGGGTCAAGGCCCGCTTAGAAGAGCTTCAAATACCTTATGAATCAGCCTTTGGGCATCCAGAGCAACGATTAAAAAAGACCCAAGATAGTGTCAGGGCTTTATTAGTGAAACGTAAAACTCAAAAATCCATATAATCATATTTGTCTAGTTGTTTTAGATATTAGCTCGGGGTCCTGCATCGTTAGATGTGGGTGAGAAATACCCGTTGAACCTGATCTCGATAATGCGAGCGCAGGGAAGCGTCCAAATCGCATCCCAAACTCGCCATCGTTTATTTAAGGAGTACTGACGATGGCTTATATGCCAAAACTGAACCA
>JBEIOY010000034.1:0-10956 GCA_040377355.1 Burkholderiaceae bacterium
ACGAAACGCGTTGCATGGTGAAGTCACTATTGCGTTTATCTTATTTCTATCACGAAGAATCTTGTGGCCAGTGCACACCATGCCGTGAAGGTACCGGTTGGTTGTGGCGCATTGTTAATCGCATTGAGCATGGAGAAGGTCGTCCAGAAGACTTGGATCTTTTGAATGACGTTGCTGCGAATATTCAAGGTAGAACAATTTGTGCATTGGGTGATGCTGCGGCAATGCCTGTGCGGGGCATGTTGAAGCATTACATGGATGAGTTTGCGTATCACGTTGAGCACAAGCGCTGCATTGTGCCGGCATACGTTTAAGCATTCGAAGAGATCGACAGGAAAATAAGATGGTTGAAATCGAAATTGATGGCAAAACAGTAGAAATCCAACAGGGTTCTATGGTGATGGATGCGGCTAAGAAAATTGGCACGCACATCCCTCATTTTTGTTATCACAAGAAATTGTCGATTGCGGCTAACTGTCGCATGTGTTTGGTTGAGGTTGAAAAAGCTCCTAAGCCTTTGCCTGCTTGCGCAACTCCAGTAACACCTGGCATGAAAGTGTTCACGCATTCAGAAAAAGCAGTGCAGGCACAAAAATCAGTGATGGAATTTTTGTTGATCAACCATCCTTTGGATTGCCCGATTTGCGATCAAGGTGGTGAGTGTCAATTACAAGACTTGGCGGTGGGTTACGGTAAAACAACATCGCGCTACGATGAAGAGAAGCGCGTGGTCTTCCACAAGAATGTGGGTCCATTGATTTCGATGGAAGAAATGAGCCGTTGTATTCACTGCACTCGTTGCGTTCGTTTTGGTCAAGAGATTGCTGGTGTGATGGAGTTGGGCATGCTCAACCGCGGCGAGCATTCAGAAATCACTTCATTCGTTGGTAAGACTGTTGACTCAGAGTTGTCTGGCAACATGATTGATCTTTGCCCAGTGGGTGCTTTGACCAGCAAACCATTCCGTTATTCAGCACGTACTTGGGAATTGGGCCGTAAGCGTTCTGTGAGCCCGCATGATTCTTTGGGTTCTAACGTGGTGATGCAAACCAAAGCCAATCAAGTATTGCGCACAGTGCCTTTAGAAAACGAAGCCATCAATGAATGCTGGATCAGCGATAAAGATCGCTTTGCGTATGAAGGTTTGAACAGCAAAGACCGTTTGAAAAATCCAATGGTCAAGCAAAACAATCAATGGATCGAAACGGACTGGGAGTCTGCTTTAGATTATGTGGCACGTTCTTTGTCATCGATCAAGCAAGATCATGGCTCTGATGCCATCGCTGCTTTGGCCCACCCAATCTCAAGTGTTGAAGAGTTATATCTTCTAAAGACACTCATGACTGGTTTGGGATCTGATAACACTGAAACACGTTTGCGTTCGCAAGATGTGAGTGGTGCAGCGACTGCGCCATGGTTAGGCATCAAGATTGCTGAAGTGAGCCAATTACAAAGAGCTTTCTTCATCGGCAGTTTCTTGCGTAAAGATCAACCTTTGTTGGCAGCTAGAGTTCGTGCTGCTACCAAGCGTGGTTTGAAAGTTACTCGTTTGGGTGCCAGCACCGAAGACTGGTTGATGCCAGTGGCTGCCAGCGCTCAAGTTTCACCGGCGAATTGGCCAGCTGAATTGGCGGGTGTTGCTGCAGCGGTTGCACAAGCGAAGGGCGTGAGTGCTCCAAGTAATGCTGCCATCAGTGCACAAGCAAAAGCCATTGCAGATAACTTATTAAGTGGTGAGCGCAAAGCAGTGTTCTTGGGTGCAGCAGCGATGGCTCATCCACAGTTCGCGCAATTACATGCTTACGCTCAGTTCATTGCAAACCAAACAGAAGCTACTTTGGGATTCTTGCCTGAGGGTGGTAACGCTGTGGGTGCACACATTGTTAAAGCTGTTTCTGCATCAGGCATCAATGGCTTGATGGCAAAAAATCTTAAAGCAGTCTTGCTCATGAATATTGAACCAGGTGCAGATTTGATTGATCCGCAATTGGCCAAGCAAGCTCTTGCAAAAGCGGGCACTGTGATTGCCATGACTGCTTTTGATAGTGCTGAACTTCGTGAAGTAGCCGATGTTCTATTGCCTATCACGCCATACACAGAAACTTCTGGCAGCTTCATCAATTTAGAAGGTAGCTTGCAAACCACACAAGCGGTGGTCAAGCCTCTGGGTTCAGCACGTCCTGCTTGGAAAGTGCTTCGTGTTCTAGGTAACTTGATGAACATCGATGGTTTCTACTTCAATAGCTCTGATGAGGTGTTGGACGAAGCGGTTCCTAAAAACTTTGCTGAACAGTTAAATAACAACACATCTGCTGTTCCTGCAATCACCAGCACATTCACCCCAGCGATCGAGCGCTTGGCGGATGTGACGATTCATTCAAGTGATGCGATTGTGCGCCGTGCGCCTGCTTTACAGTTGACGCAAGATGCGAAGAAGGCTTTGAAGTTAGGTGTGCCAACTGATCTCATGATGCAATTGCAGCTCAAAGAGGGTGATGTTGTGCGTGTTACTCAAGCCGGATCTTCAGTGAATATGCCAGTGACAGAAGAGCGTGCATTGACCAGTGGCGTTGTCAGACTTTCTGCAGGCACAGCATTCAGTGCTCAATTGGGCGGAATGTTTGGTCAATTATCTGTGGAGCGTGTATGACCGACTTTATTCAAACAATCAATACACACGGTTTAGCTCTGTTCGGTGAGATGGCTTGGCCCATCGTTTGGACTTTGATCAAAATTGTGACCATCGTTTTACCGATGTTTGGTTGCGTGGCTTATTTGACTTTGTGGGAGCGTAAGCTCATTGGTTGGATGCACGTTCGTTTAGGCCCTAATCGTGTGGGTCCTTTAGGTTTATTGCAACCAATCGCTGATGCACTGAAGTTATTGCTCAAAGAAGTGATTATTCCAAGTAAGGCCAGCAAGGTCTTGTACATCGTCGCTCCTGTGATGGTGATTGCTCCTGCATTTGCTGCTTGGGCTGTGGTGCCGTTCCAGGCAGACATGGTGTTAGCCAATGTGAACGCTGGTTTGTTGTACGTGATGGCCATTACATCTGTGGGTGTGTATGGTGTGATTTTGGCTGGTTGGGCATCCAACTCTAAATATGCTTTCTTGGGCGCAATGCGTGCTTCAGCTCAAATGGTTTCTTATGAAATCGCGATGGGCTTTGCGCTTGCTGCTGTTTTAGTTGTTTCTGGCACTTTGAATTTAAGCGACATCGTGAAGTCTCAGCAAACAGGTTACTTTGCTAGCATGGGCTTGAACTTCCTTTCTTGGAACTGGTTGCCGTTGTTGCCAATGTTCTTGATTTATTTCATCTCAGGTGTTGCTGAATTGAACCGCCACCCATTTGACGTTGTTGAGGGTGAGTCTGAGATTGTTGCTGGTCACATGATTGAATACTCAGGCATGGCCTTTGCCATGTTCTTCTTGGCGGAATACGCCAACATGATTTTGATCGCTGCTTTGACTTCTATTTTGTTCTTTGGTGGTTGGGCTCCGATTGTTGACTTGCCAATTCTGCGCGACATCCCAGGTATTTTCTGGTTGGTTGCTAAGACATTCTTCTTCTTATCTTGTTTTATTTGGTTGCGTGCGTCATTCCCACGTTACCGTTATGACCAACTCATGCGTTTGGGTTGGAAGGTATTTATTCCCATCTCGATCTTCTGGATCCTTTTGGTCGGCGCTTGGGTGTTGTCACCCTGGAATATTTGGAAATAAGGCGAGGATTTAAAAATGTTCCAACGTATCCGCGAATTCTTCGGCAGCTTGCTCTTAAAAGAGTTGTTACAAGGCATGGCTTTGACAGGTAAATATTTGTTTAAGCCAAAGATCACCGTTCAGTACCCTGAAGAAAAAACTCCAATGTCTCCACGTTTTCGTGGCTTGCACGCTTTGCGTCGCTACCCGAATGGTGAAGAGCGTTGTATTGCTTGCAAGCTCTGCGAGGCCGTATGTCCAGCCATGGCGATCACGATTGAATCAGATCAGCGCGAGGATGGTACACGCAGAACCACTCGTTATGACATCGATTTAACCAAATGTATTTTTTGCGGCTTTTGCGAAGAAGCCTGTCCAGTGGATGCGATTGTTGAAACACATATTCATGAGTATCACGGCGAGAAGCGCGGCGACCTGTATTTCACGAAAGACATGTTATTGGCAGTAGGTGACCGTTACGAGGACGAAATCGCTGCAAACAAAACAGCGGATGCTAAATACAAATGATGCTAGAACCTAAATCAATCTTCTTTTATATCTTTGCCACAGTTTTGATTATTGCGGCTTTGCGTGTGATCACCGCCCGCAATCCAGTTCATGCTGCCCTGTTCTTGGTTTTATCTTTCTTCACAGCGGCCGCGATTTGGATGCTCTTGCATGCTGAATTCTTAGCCATTTTGTTGGTCTTGGTCTATGTTGGCGCAGTGATGGTCTTGTTCTTGTTCGTGGTCATGATGTTGGATCTGGATTTGGATCATTTGCGCAAAGGATTCAAGCAATACATGCCAGTGGCATCTTTGGTGGGTGCAATCATTGTTGCTGAAATGGCAATTGTATTGATTCGTGGTTTTATCGGCACCACCCAGCCAATCAGAAATATGGATCCTGAAGTGGCCGCTAATAACACCAAGGCTTTGGGTATCTTGCTTTACACCGAGTACCTGTTTAGCTTTGAAGTCGCCGGGGTTATTTTGTTGGTTGCTATTATTGCTTCTGTGGCTTTGACTTTGCGTCGCCGCAAAGACACAAAAACTCAAAATATTCCTGATCAAATTCGCACCAGAAAAGAAGATCGTGTGCGCATAGTCACATCTATGAATGCTGATTCTTCAGCCAATAAAGAATCTTAGGATAGCGATGATGAGACATTTCGGAAAAAGGATTTATTCATGACAGTCACCTTGGCTCACTACTTAGTGTTGGCCGCCATCTTGTTTGCAATTGGCGTGGTTGGCATTTTCTTGAATCGCAAGAACATCATTGTTTTATTGATGTCTTTGGAATTGATGTTGTTGGCCGTTAATTTGAACTTCATTGCCTTCTCCCACTATCTTGGAGATATGGCTGGTCAAGTATTCGTATTCTTTATTTTGACCGTGGCAGCTGCTGAAGCAGCCATTGGTTTAGCAATTTTGGTCACGATGTTCCGTAAGCTGGACACGATCCATGCTGAAGACCTCGGACAACTAAAGGGTTAAGACAGATCATATGACTACTCCAATCTTGAACCCTCTTGTATTGCTCGCCATTCCACTGGCCCCATTGGTGGGAGCTGTGATCGCTGGTTTATTTGGCACAAAATTCTTAGGTAATCTCATCGGTCGCTCAGTAGCACACACTGTGACCATTTTGGGTGTGGCAATTTCATGCCTCCTTTCATTCATGGTCTTGAATGATGTGATGGCCGGTGCAAGATTCAATGAAACTATTTACACCTGGATGCAGTTGGGTGAGTTGAGCCTAGAAATTGGTTTCTTGGTGGACCCATTGACTGCCATGATGATGGTGGTAGTGACATTTGTTTCATTGATGGTGCACATTTACACCATTGGTTATATGGCAGAGGATGAGGGTTACGCCCGTTTCTTCTCCTATATTTCTCTTTTCACCTTCTCAATGTTGATGTTGGTGATGAGTAATAACTTCTTACAGCTATTCTTTGGCTGGGAAGCGGTTGGCCTGGTCTCTTATTTATTGATTGGCTTCTGGTACAAGCGACCAACCGCCATCTTCGCCAATATGAAAGCCTTCTTGGTCAACCGTGTGGGTGACTTTGGTTTCATTCTAGGCATTGGTCTTTTATTGGCCTACACCGGTAGCATGAGTTATGACGGCGTGTTTGCGCAAAAAGACCTATTGGCTCAACAAGTCTTGCCCGGCACCAATTGGAATTTGGTCACAGTGGCTTGCGTTTGCTTGTTCATTGGCGCGATGGGTAAGTCAGCGCAATTTCCGTTACACGTTTGGTTGCCAGACTCCATGGAAGGCCCAACACCGATTTCTGCTTTGATTCACGCGGCGACCATGGTGACTGCTGGTATTTTCATGGTGAGCCGCATGTCACCATTGTTTGAGCTATCGGATGCTGCTTTGTCATTTGTTTTGATCATTGGTTCAATCACTGCTTTGTTCATGGGTTTCTTGGGCATTGTGCAAAACGACATCAAGCGCGTGGTGGCTTATTCAACTTTGTCACAGCTCGGTTACATGACAGTTGCTTTGGGCGTGTCTGCGTACCCAATCGCCGTATTCCATTTGATGACACACGCTTTCTTCAAGGCATTGCTGTTCTTGGGAGCGGGTAGCGTGATCATGGGCATGCACCACGATCAAGACATGCGCAACATGGGTGGTTTGTGGAAGTACATGCCAATCACTTGGTTCACATCTTTACTGGGTTCTTTGGCTTTGATTGGCACACCTTTCTTCTCAGGCTTCTATTCGAAAGATTCAATCATTGAGGCGGTTGCTAAGAGCACCATCACTGGCTCCGACTTTGCCTTCTTCGCAGTGATGGCAGGCGTGTTCATTACGGCCTTCTATTCATTCAGAATGTATTTCTTGGTGTTCCACGGTAAAGAACGTTTTGGTCAAGCTCATCACGACCACGGTCATGATGCTCATGACGCCAAGGACGATCACCACGATGATCACCATCATGGTTTAGCCCCAGGTCAAAAGCCACATGAGTCTCCATGGGTGGTTACATTGCCATTGATCTTATTGGCAATCCCGTCAGTGATCGTGGGTTACTTCACCATTGGCCCTATGTTGTTTGGCGACTTCTTTGGTAATGCTATTTTTGTAGATGCGACCAAGCACCTTGCTATGAAAGAGCTGGCCGCCGCCTTCACAGGTCCTTTGGGCATGGTGACTCACTCATTGCACACACCTGTTTTGTATTTAGCGCTGGGCGGCGTGGTGACGGCTGCAGTCTTTTATCTTTGGTTGCCACAGATTCCAGCTTTCTTTGCACGCGTGCTAGCACCAGTTAAGACGATTCTTGATAACAAGTACTATATGGATGACTTCAATCAAGCCGTGTTTGCCAAAGGTGCAAGAGTCTTGGGTACTGGTTTGTGGAAACGTGCGGATCAGGGATTGATTGATGGCTTGCTCGTGAACGGCAGCACACGAGTGATTGCTTGGTTCTCAGCCAATGTGCGTCAAGTTCAATCAGGTTACCTGTATCACTATGCATTTGCCATGATTATTGGCTTGATTGCTTTGATCGGCTGGATTTTATATACCCACTTGGGCTCCATTAAATAAAACAATAGACAGAGCGCCCCGATATGATTCTTTCTTACTCAATTTGGTTACCGATTATTTTCGGTTTAATTATTTTGTTCACTGGTTCAGACAGCAACAAGGGCTATGTTCGCATCATGGCATTGATTGCTTCTTTGGTCAGCTTTGCCGTAACTTTGCCGTTGGTCACAGGTTTTGACACCAGCACTGCAGCCATGCAGTTTGTGGAGCAAGTGTCTTGGATTCCACGCTATGACATCAATTACTTCTTAGGTGTTGATGGCATTTCAATGTGGTTCGTTGTTCTAACAGCCTTCATCACTGTGATCGTTGTGGTTGCAGCATGGGAAGTGATCACGGTCAACGTATCGCAGTACATGGCCGCATTCTTGATTTTGTCTGGTTTGATGATTGGGGTGTTTTCTTCATTAGACGGTTTGTTGTTCTATGTTTTCTTTGAAGCAACTTTGATTCCGATGTACATCATCATCGGTGTGTGGGGCGGTCCAAACAGAGTGTATGCGGCTTTCAAGTTCTTCCTGTACACCTTGCTTGGCTCACTATTAACTTTGGTGGCCATTTTGTATCTGTACAACGTGACAGATACATTCAATATCCTGACCTGGCACAAAGCCAAACTAGACATCGTTGAGCAAATTCTCATTTTTGGCGCATTTTTCATGGCCTTTGCGGTCAAAGTACCGATGTGGCCAGTGCATACTTGGTTGCCTGATGCGCACGTAGAAGCACCAACGGGTGGTTCAGTGGTGTTGGCTGCGATCATGTTGAAGTTGGGGGCCTACGGTTTCTTGAGGTTCTCACTACCAATTGCACCAGATGCAAGTCAATACTTAGCACCTGCCGTGATTGTGCTGTCATTGATTGCCGTGATCTACATTGGTTTGGTGGCCTTGGTACAAGCTGATATGAAAAAGCTGGTGGCTTATTCATCCATTGCACACATGGGCTTTGTTACTTTGGGATTTTTCATCTTCAACCCAATGGGTGTTGAGGGTGCGATTGTGCAAATGATTTCTCACGGATTCATCTCGGCTGCGATGTTCTTGAGCATTGGCGTGCTTTATGACCGCATGCACTCTCGTCAAATTGCTGATTACGGCGGCGTGGTCAATACCATGCCTAAATTCACAGCCTTTGCCGTTTTATTTGCCATGGCCAATTGTGGATTACCAGCAACGTCAGGCTTTGTGGGCGAGTTCATGGTCATTTTGGCTGCCGTCGACTACGACTTCTTGATTGGTATCTTGGCGGCGACCGCTTTGATCCTAGGCGCTGCTTATTCCTTGTGGATGACCAAGCGAGTGTTCTTTGGCGACGTGGGTAATCAACATGTTGCAGAGCTGACTGATATTAATGCGCGTGAATTTTTAATCATGAGCGTCTTGGCCATTTTCACGATTGGCATGGGCGTTTATCCAAAACCATTCACAGATGTGATGCACGTTTCTGTTATCGAGCTTTTAAAGCACGTGGCAGTTAGCAAACTTTAATCCTGAAAGAGATATTTATGCAATCGATTGATCTCATTGCGATGTTACCGGAGCTAGTGCTCCTGACGGTGGCATGTTTGCTATTAATGACTGTTTTCATGAATGAGCCCCAGGCATCAGACGATGATATTTTTTATGCGCCACGTGGCACCGAACTCGCTTATAAAATCAGTTTGGCCTTGTTGCTTGGATTGAGCTTTGCGTTTGGTTTGCAGTCCGTGGATCAACCTGTGCATGCCTTCAATGATATGTTCGTGGTGGATGCCTTATCGAGCATCCTCAAGTCAGTCGCCTGCTTGGCTGTCTTTGTGACTTTGGTTTACTCAAAGCAGTATTTGATTGATCGTGGTTTATTCAGAGTAGATTTCATTGTTCTAACCCTATTGGCCTTATTGGGTCAATGCGTGATGATCTCTGGCTCTAATCTATTAACTCTTTACTTGGGCCTTGAGTTGTTGGCTTTGCCAACTTATGCCTTGGTGGCGATGAAACGTGACTCTGCCTTAAGTACTGAGGCTGCAATGAAGTACTTCATCTTGGGCGCTTTGGCATCTGGTTTCTTGTTATATGGCATGTCAATGCTTTATGGCGCTACAGGCAGCCTTGATCTTGATGAGATCTTAAAAGCGGTGGGCGATCAACGCATCAACCGTTTGGTATTGGCTTTTGCCGTGGTGTTCATTGTTTCAGGTTTGGCATTCAAGTTAGGCGTTGCACCGTTTCATATGTGGGTGCCTGACGTATACCAAGGCGCACCAACTGCTGTGACATTGTTGATTGCCGGCGCACCAAAAGTGGCTGCCTTCGCTTTGTTATTCCGCTTATTGGTGGGTGGCTTATTGCCTTTGACTCATGATTGGCAGCCGATGATCATGATCTTGGCAGTGATGTCCTTGGTGATTGGTAACTTGACTGCGATTGCACAAACCAATCTGAAAAGAATGTTGGCCTATTCAACAATTGCCCACATGGGCTTCATGATCCTTGGCATGCTGTCAATTTTTGATGAGCACGCTTACAGTGCTGCACTGTTCTATGCAGTGACTTATGTATTAACCACTTTAGGATCGTTTGGATTGTTGATGATGTTGTCTCGCAAAGGTTATGAGTGCGAAACATTGGATGATCTGAAGGGTTTGAATCGTCGTCATCCTTGGATGGCTTTCGTTGGCTTGATCTTGATGTTCTCTTTGGCAGGCATACCTCCAACAGTGGGCTTTGCTGCGAAGTTATCTATTCTTGAGGCCTTGATTGATAGCGAGCATTTGTATCTTGCGATCATTGCTGTGATGGCTTCGCTGGTGGGCGCATTCTATTACTTGCGTGTTGTTAAATGCATGTACTTTGATGAGCCAATCCAAACAGCGCCAATCGAAGGTGGCTTGGTTATTAAAACCGTGTTTACCTTGAACGGCTTATTTGTTTTGTTGTGCGGTATTTTCCCAGCAACATTGATGGCACTTTGCTTGAGCGCCATGTCAACCACCTTATTGAGTTAATCATGGCACCTGCGAGCTTAAGCATCGAATCCTGGATCTTGATTTTGGTGGCCTTGATGGCCGCCAATGCCGCATATACCAGCCCTAAGTTTTTATTCTTTAAAACACTTGAAGATAAGCACGTGGGTTGGTGCTTATTAGAAATGGGCATTTGGTACGCTCTCATTGGTTTGATTGGGTATTCATTGGAAAGCATGATTGGTAATGTCTTTCCAAAGCGCTGGGAATTCTTTGCAGTCAGCTTGTGCTTGTTCCTTGTGGCTGCCTTCCCCGGATTCACTTGGCGCTTTCTCATGAAGCATCGCCATGATCCTCGTGGCTAAACCACTCTTTACCTCATTTGCTTTATGAGCTCGTCTGAGTCAAATCCTCAGCTAGAAAAAAGTCTTTCTGATTTACCCAAATCTGATGAACATTTGCGTGAGCATCGAACATCCTCTGAAGATGTTTATTCTGGAAAATTCTTGCACTTAAAAAAAGACATCGTTCGATTGCCAGATGGCAACACGACTTTTCGTGAGTATTTAATTCATCCTGGAGCAGTGGCGATTATGCCAATCTTGAACGATGGCCGTATCTTGCTAGAGAGGCAGTTCCGTTACCCCGTAGATACCGCCATGATTGAGATCCCTGCGGGGAAACTAGAGATTGGTGAAGATCCACTTTTATGCGCTCAACGCGAACTTTTGGAA
>JBEIOY010000002.1:0-31569 GCA_040377355.1 Burkholderiaceae bacterium
CATCGGCTGAGACTGACCTTTTTCATCGAGATAGACGGCATTCATCGACTCTGAATAACGGGTGCCTAGCTGAAACACATGTCCCACTTCAATACCACGGCAAATTTCTAGAACACCCTTACCATCCGGCGATGCATCACCAGAAATCACATTGCGCAAATCAGCAACGAGTGGCTCAGGCAAATCACGTCCCCAATTAACGCCTGTTAAATGATGGCCCTCTTGATTGGCACCGCAAATGAAATCATTCATATTGGCAACCGTTCTATCAGCCACAATCATCAAAGGTTTTTTCGTTTTGACTGGGCCTAAATAGCCGGGAGGGGTACCAAAATACTCAATGATTTCTGCTTCAGTTGCAAAACGGAAATCTGTTAAACCTGGTACTTTGCTTGCTTTGATTTCATTTAATTCATGATCACCACGAATCAATAATAAAAATAATTTTGCGCCATCTTCTTGATCAACCGCCAACACAATTGATTTGACTGTTTTCTCAATCGAACACTTTAAAAATTGCGCAACCTCTTCGCACTTCACTTGACCAGGTGTCGGTGTTAAAGCCATCGCTTGAGAAGCAGCACCTCTGCTTGCGATCAATGAAAGTGCTTCCGCAGTTTCAATATTTGCAGCGTAGTCGGAACTTGGGCAGTATGCAATGGCATCCTCTCCTGTATCAGCAATCACATGGAACTCTTGACTGCCTGTTCCTCCGATAGCACCGTTATCTGCATTGACAGCTCTGAAGTTAAGCCCCAAGCGTTGAAAGATGCGCGTGTAGGCATCGAACATTTTGGCGTAAGACACTTTCATGCCTTCGACATCTCGGTCAAAAGAATAAGCGTCTTTCATGCTGAATTCACGGCCACGCATGATGCCAAAGGTGGGCGACGCTCATCTCTGAATTTTGTTTGAATTTGGTAAAAATTGACCGGTAACTGTTTGTAACTCTTGATTTCATGACGAGCAATGTCAGTCACCACCTCCTCAGAAGTTGGCTGAATCAAAAAGTCACGATCATGGCGATCTTTGATGCGCAATAACTCTGGGCCCATCTTTTCCCATCGGCCGGTTTCTTGCCATAGTTCGGCTGGCTGAACCACTGGCATCAAAAGCTCGATGGCTCCTGCCTTGTCCATTTCTTCGCGGATGATGCCCTCGACCTTTCGAATAACCTTAAGGCCCATGGGCATATAGTTGTAGATGCCGGCACCCAGCTTACGAATCAAGCCAGCACGCATCATGAGCTTATGGGAAACGATTTCCGCATCGGCTGGGGCTTCTTTTAAAGTACGGATAAAAAATTGGCTGGCTTTCATGGTTCACTTTATAAAATAATGGTTTGGCTATATAGCTATAATCAATTTATTGATTTTAAAGGATTAAAGGATTAAGGCACGAATATGCTCGACAGAGAAGGGTACAGACCCAACGTCGGCATCGTTCTACTCAATCAACGCAACGAGGTATTTTGGGGGAAACGTGTTGGCCAGCACTCTTGGCAATTCCCGCAAGGTGGTATCCAACACGGCGAAAACCCAGAGCAAGCAATGTATCGCGAGTTGCATGAGGAGATCGGTCTAGAGCCGCAACATGTCCAAATTATTGGACGAACCCGGGAATGGCTACGTTATGACGTGCCGCAGGAATTCTTGCGCCGTCCATCGGCGGCAAATACTGCCCGTCGCTCAACTCGTCAGGCTTATCGTGGTCAAAAGCAAATTTGGTTCTTATTGCGCATGGTAGGTCGTGATAGTGATGTTTGTTTGCGTGCAACAGATCATCCAGAATTTGATGCTTGGCGCTGGAGCCCCTATTGGATTCCATTGGATGTGGTGATTGATTTCAAACGCGAAGTTTATGAATTAGCCTTATCGGAGTTGGCCAGATATATCTCGCGTGGACCTCGCATGATGATGATGCCCTGGGGTTCACCATTGGATCTTTATAAATCAACATTGCATGACCCTAAACAAGATTCGGAGCCCTCTTGATTCAACACTCATTATTTAAGAATATTCTTAAAATATTTCTGAGCTTTTTAACCATGGTTAGCATCACTAGCCAGGCTCAGTACCGAACGGCTGATCCTGCAGATGCAAATGATCCAGATGCCCCTCGCTTTTGGGAAGAAGCTGAAGTCAAAATCCCAACGGCTCCACCCTCTAAAGACCTAAAACCTTTTTACGTTTCAGCGATTACCCAGCTTCAGTTTGCCTTGGATGCCCCATCGATTGCCTTTGGTAAAGATGAAGTGATTCGCTATGTCATTGTGATCACAACACCCAGCGGCGCCCAGCAAGTCAGCTATGAAGGCATTCGTTGTGAAAAATATGAGTGGCGCCTGTATGCCACCATGCAAAAAGATGGTCAGTGGCATAAATCTGCCAACAGCCGCTGGCAATTAATTCGAGGCGCAGGTCACAACTCATATCACGCATCTTTGGCTAAAGATGCTTTTTGTGACAACTCAATCCCGCGCAGAAGCGCCAAAGAAATTATTCCTTTGCTGAAACCTTAAGCTTTAAATTTATTGAGATTTACTCACTTCTTTGCTGTGAGTTGAGAGCCGATGGACTCGCCTTTAGCCAGACGAACCAAGACATTTTCTTCAAGACCAGAAGCAATCACAGTGTCAGCACCGGATTGAGCAGCCACTTTCGCCGCCAATACTTTCGTGAGCATGCCACCTTTACCAAGATCACTTCCAGCCCCACCAGCCATTTTTTCTAAAGCAGAATCGCCAGCTTGCGCTTCTTGAATTAAATGTGCATTGGAGTCGTTGCGCGGATCAGCGCTGAACAAGCCTCCTTGATCAGTCAAAATAATCAAAGCATCAGCCTCAATCAAATTGGTAACCAAAGCACCTAAAGTATCGTTATCACCAAATTTGATTTCATCTGTGACCACTGTGTCGTTTTCATTGATGATAGGTACAACGCCATGCTTGAGCAGTGTTAACAAAGTCATCCGTGCATTTTGATTTCTTTGCTCATCGGCCAAGTCAGCATTAGTGAGCAACACTTGCGCAGTTCGAATTCCATATTGCGCGAAACAAGTTTCATAAACTTGTACCAAGCCCATTTGACCAACAGCAGCTGCGGCCTGTAATTCATGGATATCAGTTGGGCGCTTGATCCAATTCAAACGCTGCATACCTTCAGCAATCGCACCTGAACTGACCATCACGACTTGCTTGCCCATGGTGCGCAACTCAGCCATTTGTGCGGCCCAGCGACCAATCGCCGCATGATCAAGCCCCTGACCACGATTAGTCACTAGAGTTGAACCCACTTTGATCACGATGCACTGGGCATCTTGTATTGCTTTGCTCACCAAGCACTCCTTGAATACAAATATTTTTTAGTTGTTAATTTTTTAATCATTAACTTCTTCATCATCCAAGTCTTTATTTTGAAAACGTGGATCAATTTCATGTTCTTCAGCTTCATCGCGCTGCGCTTTTTTCGCATCAAGATCCGTCTGAATGGCGTAACAAAGTTGCTGACAACCCTCTCCAGTCAAAGCTGAAATTTCAAAGACTGGGCCTTTCCACCCATACGCCTTAATGAAAGTTTTGATCCTGGTAGACCGCTCCTCAGAAGGAATCATGTCAACCTTGTTCAAAACCAACCAACGAGGTTTGTCATACAAAGACTCATCGTATTTCTTCAGCTCATTCACAATGGCTTTGGCTTCACCAACAATATCAACATTGTCATCAAATGGAGCCATATCGACCAAATGCAATAACAAATTGGTGCGCTGTAAATGTCGTAAAAAGCGATGGCCAAGGCCAGCACCCTCTGCTGCACCTTCAATCAACCCTGGAATATCGGCAATCACAAAGCTTCGCTCAGCACCCACTCGCACCACACCTAAATTAGGATGTAATGTTGTGAAAGGATAGTCTGCAATCTTAGGGCGCGCGTTTGAAACTGCCGTGATCAATGTTGACTTACCTGCGTTTGGCATTCCCAACAAGCCAACATCAGCCAACACCTTCAGCTCCAATCTGAGCTTGTGCTCTTCACCGGGCAAGCCAGTGGTTTTTTGTCTTGGCGCACGATTGGTGCTGCTCTTGAAATGCAAGTTACCCCAGCCGCCTGCACCACCTTTGGCCAAACACAACCGTTGTCCGTGATAGGTCAAGTCAGCAATGACTTCGTTGGTATCCATTTCATGAATAATCGTGCCCACTGGCATACGCAATTCAATATCTTCACCAGCGCGACCATAACAATCGGCACCTCTGCCTGGCTCGCCATTTTGAGCCAAATGTTTTTTGGCAAAACGATAATCTACCAGGGTATTGATGTTTCGATCAGCGATCGCGTACACGCTTCCGCCCCGACCGCCATCACCACCATCTGGTCCGCCAAATTCAATAAATTTTTCGCGACGCATCGAAGCGCTTCCAGAGCCACCATGGCCTGCCACTACTTCAATGCGAGCTTCGTCGATAAATTTCATAAGATCCAATAAAAAAGGCCTCGCTATTTGGCGAGGCCTTATGCTGAGTTCTGAATGTTCTTCGTTATCTCAGTTAAGGCTAATTAAGCTGTCGGAAGTACAGAAACGAATGATTTCTTATCTGCACCTTTAACGCCAAATTGAACATGACCATCTACCAATGCGAACAATGTGTGGTCTTTGCCACAACCAACGTTCACACCTGGGTGAACGCGTGTACCGCGTTGACGAATAATGATGCCGCCTGCGTTGATGGCTTGACCGCCATAAACTTTAACGCCTAATCGTTTTGACTCTGAGTCACGGCCGTTACGTGTCGAACCGCCGCCTTTTTTCTGTGCCATTTTCTACTCCGCCTCTGCCTATTAGGCCTTGATCGTGTTAATCAAAATCTCAGTAAAGTTCTGACGATGTCCTTGACGCTTTTGATAGTGCTTACGTCGACGCATCTTAAAAATCTTCACTTTGTCATGACGACCCTGAGAAATAACAGTGGCTTTAACAGTTGCACCACTCACCAATGGCTCACCAAACTTCAGTGATTCGCCTTCGCCTACGGCGAGAACTTGGTCAATAGTGATTTCACTGCCTACATCCGCTGGTATCTGTTCTATTTTCAATTTTTCACCAGCAGCAACCTTGTATTGTTTGCCACCGGTTTTTATGACCGCGTACATATTGAAATCTTTCTATAAATATCCACACGACCCCGTGCCGTGTAGAGCCCTAAATTATAGCTCTAGCTATATTTCTAGTCAAAAAGTAAAATTCAAGGAAATCTAAGAGACATTCACATGTTTTTTATAATAAAACTTAACTAATTCAATGAGTTAAACTAATAAGAACCAAAAACGTGGAAGCATAAATAGTTAATGAGTACTAACTTACAGACAATTTTGAGTCCTATTTCAGCGGACATGCAGTCGCTCAACGAGGTTATTCGCTCTCGCCTTGGCTCTGAAGTCGCCCTGATCAATCAAATTTCCGCCTACATCATTGAAGCTGGGGGCAAGAGAATACGTCCAGCCCTACTACTTTTGACCAGCCAAGCCATTTCCAATGGCGCCCCCTTGAAGCATCACCTGGACATGGCCACAGTCATTGAATTCATTCATACAGCCACTTTGCTTCATGATGACGTGGTGGATGAGTCTCATTTACGTCGCGGCAGAGCAACTGCCAATGCTGCCTTTGGTAATGCAGCCAGTGTTTTAGTGGGTGATTTTTTGTATTCACGAGCATTTCAAATGATGGTGGCGCCCAATGACATCAGAATCATGGAAATACTCGCTGATGCCACCAACACCATTGCTGAAGGTGAAGTGTTGCAACTAATGAACATGCATGACCCTGATGTCAATGAAGCACGCTACATGCAAGTGATTCACTTTAAAACTGGTAAATTGTTTGAAGCTTCTTCTGCCTTGGGCGCCCTTTTGGCAAAAGCCACTCCAGAACAATATGCTGCTGCGCAGGCTTACGGCAAACACATCGGCGCCACCTTCCAGTTGGTTGATGACATTCTTGATTACACCGCCAGCGCAAAACAGATGGGTAAGAATGCTGGCGATGATTTACGTGAAGGAAAGCCAACCTTGCCATTGATTTATCTGCTTGATCACGGCACCCCTGAGCAAAAGTCTTTGATCAGATCTGCCGTTGAACAAGCAGAAGAGTTACCAGAAGACCTTTTTCAACAAGTCTATCAGGCGATCATAAATTCTGATGCCATCCAATACACAGAAGCCGCTGCTTTGCGTGAAGCTCAGCTGGCTAGAAAATCCTTGAAATGCTTTCCACACAATGCTGCGACACAAAGTCTGATGGATCTTTGCGACTACTCGCTCAAACGCTCAAGTTAAAGAATCAGTGAGTTTTTCCTTGTCAGAAAGATCTGACAACAGAATCAGAATGTTACGCCGCTATTTGTAAGGGTTTAACAATACAAATCAAGCTTAGTTTGCTATAGTCACTCTCATGTTCTTTGCTTAAGAAAGCATTCATGGATTCGTGGCTCAATGATTGGCCTTGGTGGTCGCAAGTTGGTTTGGTAGTTTTACTTTTGGCTATTTCTGCTTTTTTCTCAATCACTGAGACCAGCATGATGGCAGCCAACCGTCACAGAATTCGGCACTTGGCCAATCGTGGTAATCGTGGTGCAAAAAATACACAAGGTCTTCTTTCAAGAACAGAGGAACTGTTATCGGTCATATTGATTGGTAATAACGTCGTCAATACAATCCTGCCTGTTTTATTAACCGCCATAGCAATGCATGCTTTTGGCAATAACGCTTCTGTTCTTTCAATCAGCACCGGTGTTGCTGCGGTACTGATCATTATTTTTTGTGAGATCACCCCCAAGGTGATTGGTGCAACCTACCCAGAAAGAATCGCTATAACCACCAGTTGGATCATCAGACCTTTGATTGTGATCTTAAAACCGGCCATGTGGTTGATCAATGTAGTTGTGTCTGGCCTACTCAAAGCCCTAAGAGTGAATACAAAAGCAAATCAAAATGCCCACATGACGCCAGAAGAATTACGCTCTGTGGTTCTTGAGTCAACTCATTTCATTCCAAATAAACACAGAAGTATCTTGGTCAATCTATTCAACCTTGAAAGCATCAAGGTGGATGACGTCATGACGCCAAGATCGCGCATGGAAGTGTTGGATCTTTCAAAACCAATCGAAGATGTGATTCACCAGCTTGAAACTTGTTATCACAACAAGCTGCCAGTCTGTGACGAAGACTCTGATCGAGTGATTGGCATCTTGGCCGTTAGAAAAGCGCTTAGCTTATTGGGAGATGAAGATCTTCAACACCACCACTTCAAAGAATTATTGAGCGAACCTTATTTCATTCCAAGTGGCACGGCCGTTTTACAACAGCTTCAGTTCTTCCAAGAATACCAAGAGCGCATTGGTCTTGTGGTTGATGAGTACGGGATTGTGCAAGGGTTGGTGACCATTGAAGATATCTTAGAAGAACTGATTGGCGAATTCACAACGTCTTTGCCAGATCTAGCGATCAAAACAAAATGGTCTGAAGACGATACCTATATTGCAGATGGTACTGCCAGCTTGCGTGACCTGAATCGCCTTTTAAATCTTGATCTTCCTACCGATGGGCCCAAAACACTGAATGGTTTATTGATCGAAACGTTAGAAGATATTCCAGACAATAACGTGAGCGTCAAAATAGGCGGCGTGGTCATGGAAATCATCCAAGTGGATGAACAGATCATCAAGACGGTCCGCATTTATCAGCCGAATGATTGAAGAAGAAGATGTCATCATTCATTTCTGGCAAGACATCGTTGATCAAGCACTCCTGGCAAAAGCCAGCGACATTCATATTGAGCCAGAAAACGGAATAAGCCATGTGCGCTTGCGCGTTGACGGCCGCCTGAGTCACTTAAGAAGTTCGCCAGCACACTGGCATGAGCGACTCTCAAGTCGAGTCAAAATTCTGGCGCGCTTGGATATTTCAGAAAAACGATTACCGCAAGACGGTCAAATGTTATTGAGCGGCTCTAAAGGATCAAAGAGCGCCAACTTCAATAACATTGATTGCCGAGTCTCGACCTTACCCACCCTGCATGGTGAAAAAATTGTATTACGCGTTTTGAGTAAGCAAGAAGATGATCTTGATATCAATAAGATCGGTCTTGATGAAACGCAAAGACAAAATTTACTGCAGTGCCTTGGGCAGGCTCAGGGAATGATCTTGGTCACCGGCCCGACTGGCAGTGGCAAAACTCAAACTCTGTACAGTTGCTTGAAGTATTTAATGGACGGTAGCCGCAATATCACCAGCATCGAAGATCCTGTTGAGATTCAACTTCAGGGCATCAATCAGGTACCAATCAATGAGAAAGCCGGTTTGCGCTTTGATGTGGCATTGAGGGCATTGATGAGACAAGATCCTGATGTCATCATGGTTGGAGAAATCAGAGACACTGTCACAGCAAAAATTGCATTACAAGCCGCCGAAACAGGTCATTTGGTTTTAGCTACTTTGCACGCCAATGATGCGCCCAGTACGATCTTCAGGTTAAAACAATTGGGATGCTTACACAGTGATATTGCCAACAATGTCAGCTGTATTACCGCGCAGAGATTGGTGCGCATCTTTTGTAAAGTCTGTTCAATTAACTCGGCACAATCCCAAATTACACCTTGCAAAGTCTGTAACGACACTGGCTATCATGGTCGAACAGCGGTTCATCAAGTGATGCGCTTATCCGATCAATTAAGACAGCTTATTGAGAACGAGGCACCCTTGAGCGTCATTCAAGCTCAATGCCATATTGAAAATATTCTCACTCTGAAAGAATCTGCACAATCTCTTATTGCGGCAGGGCTGAGCTCTGAAAATGAAATTAGGCGTCACATCGGATGAAAGAAACAACTCAACTTCACTTGATCAGGCAACTTCATTCACTCTTGAACTCAGGCTTGTCGTTGCTAGATGCCATTCAAATGATGGGGCTCACCAACATCCAAAAGTCTTTGGCTAATGGCGACAATTTTTCTTTTTCTTTAACGAAAATGGATTTTCACCCATTTTGTGTCAGCTTGATTCAAACGGGTGAGGCAACTGGTAATCTTGTGGGCAGCCTTTCACAAGCAGCCATTTATCTTGATAAACAAATCAAACTACAAAAGAAAATTAGAAAAGCTCTCAGCTACCCATGCATGGTTCTTTTTGTCTCAAGCCTTGTGTTGATTGCGATGTTTCAGTGGGTGATACCCAGCTTTGAAAGCATGTTTGCCAACTTTCAGGCGGAGCTACCCTGGCCAACAAGATTCTTAATTCAGAGTTCACACTGGGTACAAAATTATTCTTTGATTGTGGCAATCGCACTCCCGAGCTTCATTGGGCTATTTCATTTCATTTGGAAACGCCACACGCAAACACAACAGATGGTTGATCAACTATTACTGAAACTTCCCATCTTTGGTCAAATTCGAAAAAGCTCCTTGCTAATTCAATGGAGTCGGAATATTTCATTATTAACTTCTCGAGGAGTCCCGATTCTTGAAGCTTTAAAACAAACAGCGCTTCATTCAAATGATTGGATCAGTTTTAAATTCTGCGCCCAAATCAATGTCTCTCTGGCCCAAGGTTGGTCATTGTCAGAATCTATTGGTCAAGCATCGGGGCAATCTCTTTTGACCCACAAAGAACAAATTCAATTAATCAAAGTGGGAGAAGTTTCAGGAGACTTACCTCAAATGCTTGCCAGTATTGCCAATCAAGAAGAAGATCATCTAGATCACATCATTGATCAATTAGCTCAAAGCATAGAACCATGCTTGATGCTTATCATGGGGCTTATCATTGGGTGCCTGGTAGTCTCTTTATATTTACCTATTTTTGAAATGGGCCAGATTCTTTGATTGAGATTGTTTCCGCAGCCATCATCATTGGCGTCCTATTGATACTATCTTGGATAGATTTCAAGACTTTTCTTTTGCCCGACTATTTGACTTATGGATTGATTGCCTACGGCCTACTTGCCAATATTTTCTTGGGGCTTGGTTGGGCCAGCGTCGAATCATCCATGTTGGGAGCTTTACTTGGATTCATGAGCTTATATATCCTGAATCAACTGTATTTAAAAATCAGAGGTCATCATGGTATTGGCATGGGTGATGCCAAGTTATTGGCTGGGCTTGGGGCTTGCTTGGGGCTTCAGAGTTTGCCTTATATTCTTTTAATTGCCTCTGTATCTGGTTTGATCGGTGGTTATGTTTGGCTGAAAATTCACCAACAAGATCACAGTCATGCATTTCCTTTTGGACCTTTTATTGCATTTGGTGGCATCATTGTTTTGTTATGGCAGATTTAAAAAACAAGCCCTTGCATAGCGCCGGTCACACTTCTCATCTTCTAAAAGTTGGGTTGACCGGAGGTATTGGCAGCGGAAAAAGCGCGGTTGCAACAGAATTAGAGAAATGTGGTGCCGCCATCATTGATACCGATCTGATTGCTCATGACATCACAAGCCCCAAAGGTTTGGCCATGCCCGCCATTGAACAGGCTTTTGGTCGCGAGTTCTTGCTTGAAGATGGTTCTTTGAACAGGCAAAAAATGAGAGAGCTTATTTTTGCCGACCCCAGCTCTAAAGAAAAGCTTGAAAAAATCACCCACCCTTTGATTTACCAAGAAACCCAGCGCTTAAGCCTTCTTAGTCAAGCCAAGAAACCCGCCTACCTTGTTTACGTGGTGCCCTTGTTGGTTGAGTCTAGCTTTTGGATCAATCAGTCACCCCAAGCCTTGGATTGCATTGTGGTGATCGATTCCCCTGAACCCCAGCAAATTGCTAGGGTTCAGAAGAGAAGCGGTCTTGAAGTAGAAATGATTCAAAAAATCATTAGCAGTCAGGCCAGCCGTCACGACAGATTGGTACTTGCTGATTATGTGATTGAAAATAACCAAGGAATTGAAGATCTAAAAATTGAGGCTCAGCGACTTCATCAGATACTTTTGAGGTACAAAAGTACTTAAAAAGGCTCTTTTTTTGCCAAAAATCACATAATTTCAGTCTAGAATATGAATCTGTGATTATTTACGAATACCCCTTCAACGAACTGGTGCGCAGTCTTTTAAGACTGGAGTACCTCTTTGATCGTTTTGAGTACTTCGTAGAAAAAGATGATGCAAGAGATCAACATCAAGCCATCTCAATATTATTTGATTTAGGCGAGATCACCGCACGCGCAGATTTGAAATCAAGTCTCATGAAAGAACTTGATCGCCAAAAAAATAGTTTGATATCTTTGAAGAACTCCAGCAACATTGATCAAGATGCATTGCTCAGCACCCTAGAAGAAATGAACATCATTTGGAGCAAGATCAACCAAACAGGCAAAACCAACGCACAGATTTTAGAAAGTGAATGGTTAAATTTAATTCGTTCACGCTTAAGTATCCCGGGTGGAACAAGTCCAGTCGATTTACCAGCCTATTACGCATGGCAATTCACAGATGCAAATATTCGTCGTGCTAATTTAAAGAAATTCGTAGAGCCGTTGATGTCATGGAAGTATGCCAGCCGTTTGTTTTTAAAGTTACTAAGAGGCTCGGGCAAACCTATTGAGATGCTTGCGTCCAAAGGTTCATTTCAACAAATGCTTTCTGGTAAAACGTATCAGCTGATGCGCGTTGGCATTCATCAAGCGCACTTGATTCCTGAAATCAGTGCCAATAAGTACATGCTTTGGACTCGCTTCATGACTTGTGACGGCGAAACAAAACCACGTGCTTTTGCAGAAGATGTTTCTTTCGAACTCTCTCTTTGCAATTTTTAAATTCTTTTTAGCTTTTCTAAAATCGGTAGTGTTGCAGGCAAGACCGGATCAAATCCGGCAATATCGATCTGATCAACATCCTTGATATTTAACCACCCCAATGCTTGATTTTCTAATCCACGGGGCTGACCCTGCCAAGACTTCACCAAGCAAATATGCAAACGCACATAGGCGTGAGGATAGTCATGTTCTAAAACCATGAACTCTTCTGCATCTTTAATGCGCACATCAATTTCTTCTAAAAGTTCTCGGAAAAGAGCGGCGAAGAGGGTTTCACCAGACTCTATTTTTCCACCAGGAAACTCCCAGTACCCAGCATAAGGCTTGCCAACTGGGCGCTGACCGAGCAATACCGCCCCAACATCATTCATTAAAACGCCCACCGCAACCTCTACAACTGGCCTGGGTGATGAAGGCTCTTGCTCAACAGCCAAGGTATTAATCCTGTTGTCCAGCCCAATGGCGGGCGAATTGCCAAGCCACGCGCCCTGATCTTGAACCTCTTTCTAGGGCCCAAATCAAAGCTTCTGGTTTTGCTGCTGCAATTTTTTCTGAAGTTAAACCAAAATGTTTTAACCAATGCGCCACAATATCAAGGTACTCATCTTGTTTGGGCGGGTAAAACGAAATCCACAAACCAAATCTCTCAGATAAAGAGATTTTTTCTTCAACCACCTCACCGGGATGCAATTCACCATCGGCGTCATGTCGATACGATTCATTATCTGACATGTACTCAGGCATTAAATGACGACGATTAGATGTTGCGTAAATTAAAATGTTATCAACTTGCGCAGAGATGGAGCCATCCAAGGCAGACTTCAAAGATTTATAGCTTGATTCTCCATCTTCAAACGATAGGTCATCGCAAAAGATGATGAATTTTTCAGGCCGCGCTGCTAACAAATCAGTGATATCACTAAGATCTGTCAAATGCTCTTTATCCACCTCGATCAAACGCAAACCCTTTGCGGCAAACTCATTCAAAGAAGCTTTGATCAAAGATGATTTACCGGTTCCTCTTGCGCCCGTTAATAAAACATTATTAGCAGGCTTACCTTCTACAAAGTGCTTGGTGTTCTTAAAAATAAGATCCGTTTGACGCTCAATGTGCTGCAGGTCTTTGAACGTGATGCCAGAGATATGACGAACTGGCTGAAGATATCCCAGTTTACCCAGCAAGGTGTCTTTGCGACGCCACCTAAAAGCCACAGCAGAAGTCCAATCTTTTTCCGTCAAAGATTTTGGCATCCACTCATCAAGTCTTTGTAAAAGATTATCTAAACGATCCAACTTATCAGACATGACTTTCCTATGATTTTTGATAATTCAGCGGGATCGCTTTAAGAACGATAGTCCGCATTGATCGAAACATATTCATGAGATAGATCGCAGGTCCAAACAGTTTGAGTAGCTTGACCACGACCTAAATGAGCGCGAACCACGATTTCAGCTTGTTTCATCACGCGCTGTCCATCTGCTTCTTGATAATCAGGATGACGGCCGCCATCCTTGGCAACCCAAACATCATCTAACCATAACTGCACACGTCCAACATCAAGATCTGTGATGCCAGCATAACCAATGGCAGCCAAAATACGACCTAAATTAGGATCGCTGGCGAAAAAAGCAGTCTTCACCAAGGGTGAATGAGCAATGGCTTCAGCCACCAATTTACATTCAGAGTCAGTCTTGCCACCCTCAATCTGAATCGTGATGAATTTAGTGGCGCCCTCACCATCTCGCACAATCATTTGAGCTAATTTTTGACAGACCTCAATCAATGCTTGACGGAAAATATTATGCGCCTGACCTGAAGTTGGAATCTCTACTTGACTAGCCCCGCTGGCCATGACAATGAAAGAGTCATTGGTCGATGTATCGCCATCTATCGTGATGGCATTGAAAGACAGGTCAGCAGCAGCCGTGGTTAATTGCTGTAACAAAGCCGGTGATACTTTTGCATCGGTTGCCACATAGCCCAACATGGTGGCCATGTTTGGATGAATCATGCCAGCACCCTTACTGATGCCAGTCAAGGTGATGGTTTGACCATTGATCTCAACTTGCTTCGAATAAGCTTTTGCTTGGGTATCAGTGGTCATGATGGCATGAGCGGCATTGAACCAGTTATCAACATTTAAATTGCCAATCGCCTGAGGCATGCCAGCGATGACTTTTTCTACTGGCAAAGGCTCAAGTATCACGCCAGTTGAAAAAGGCAAGATTTGCTCTTTTTTCAAAGTCATTAACTTTGCCAACTCTTCACAGGTGCGCATGGCATTTTTATAACCAGGCTCACCAGTACCCGCATTGGCATTACCTGTGTTGATGATCAATGCTCGAATATCCAAACCACTCTTGGTTGATGCCAGCAAATGCTCTCTGCAAATTTGTACCGGTGCTGCACAAAAACGATTTTTTGTAAAAACACCAGCAACACTGGAACCTTCATTTAATTCGATGATCAGCACGTCTTTGCGACCAGGTCTTTTAATGCCAGCTTCCGCATACCCCAAACGGACACCTTGAACAGGGGTTAATTCACTGGCAATAGGTAATGGGGAATTGACTGGCATATTAATTTCTTAAGCGAGTTGTCCGTGGCAGTGCTTGTATTTTTTACCACTACCGCAAGGACATGGGTCATTACGGCCCACCTTAGGACCAGCTTGAACAGGCTGAGGCGCAGTGGCACGTGCAGAAGACTCATCATCTGATTGATCAACACTGGCATGCTGATACTGAACACCTTTCACATCCGCTAAATCTTCTTGGATAGACTCCGAAGCACGCTCTAATTCTTCAGCAGTTTCAATTCTGACCACCATGATGGTGCGAGTCACTTCTAATTTAACCGTATCTAACAAGCGTCCAAACAACTCAAATGCTTCACGACGATATTCTTGCTTAGGATCTTTTTGCGCATAGCCGCGTAAATGAATGCCCTGGCGCAAATGATCCAAAGCTGCCAAATGCTCTCTCCATGAAGTATCCAGCGCATACAAAATCACCGAACATTCAAACTTAGCAAAAGACTCTCTGCCGACCAATTCAACTTTAGCATCGTAAAGACTCTTCGCCGCCTCTAACACCTTAGCAAGAAGATCTTCCGGCTCGATCGTATCTGTGGCATCGATGATGGCCTGCAAATCAACCGACAAACCCCAATCGCTTGAAAGTATTTGCTGCAAACCAACAACATCCCACTGTTCAATCACTGACTCGGCAGGAATGTGACTGTGGAATAAATCTGTGAAAAATGCTTCGCGCAAGTTTGTAACTAAATCACCAACATCTTTTGATTCAAGAACTTCATTTCTAAGGCGATAAACTTCTTTGCGCTGATCATTGGCCACATCATCGTATTGCAATAATTGCTTACGGATATCAAAGTTTCTAGCTTCTACTTTACGCTGTGCAGACTCAATTGAGCGAGTCACCATGCCAGCCTCGATTGGCTCACCCTCAGGCATGCGTAATCGATCCATGATTGACTTCAGACGCTCACCTGCAAAGATGCGCAGCAAAGCATCGTCCAAGGATAGATAGAACCTTGATGAACCTGGGTCGCCCTGACGCGCAGCACGACCTCTTAATTGGTTATCTACGCGACGGCTTTCATGGCGCTCAGTACCAATGATGTGCAAACCACCTGCACTCACCACGTTATCATGCAAACCTTGCCATTCATCATGCAATTTCTTGATGCGCACAGCTTTATCTTGTTGAGGAATTGCATCATCCTGCTCGATCAAACCTGCTTGTTTTTCGACGTTACCGCCCAAAACAATGTCCGTGCCTCGACCCGCCATATTTGTTGCGATGGTGATCATTTTTGGACGACCCGCTTGCGCAATGATTTCAGCTTCTTTGGCGTGTTGTTTCGCATTCAACACCTGATGAGGCAACTTTGCCTTTTCCAAGAGTGCTGAGATTAATTCTGAGTTTTCAATAGATGTTGTGCCGACCAAAACTGGCTGACCGCGCTCATAACAATCTTGGATATCCTTGGTTACCGCGTTATAGCGCTCCATCGATGAGCGATAAATTTGATCCTGTCTATCAATCCTCGCGTTAACACGATTAGGGGGGATGATCACTGTTTCTAAACCATAAATTTCTTGGAACTCGTAGGCTTCGGTATCAGCTGTACCAGTCATACCGGCAAGCTTGCTGTACATGCGGAAATAATTTTGGAAAGTGATTGTTGCCAATGTGCGATTTTCGTGCTGAATCGCCACACCCTCTTTTGCCTCTACAGCTTGATGCAAGCCATCGGACCAACGACGTCCTTGCATGAGTCGCCCAGTGAACTCATCAACAATGATGACTTCACCATTTTGCACAACGTAATGCTGATCTTTATTAAATAAGGTATGGGCTCTCAAAGCTGCATACACATGGTGCATCAAAGTGATGTTTTGAGGAGCGTACAAAGACTCCCCTTCTTTGATCAAACCAATTTTAGCCAAAGCAATTTCAGCTTTTTCATGACCCACTTCAGTTAAAAATACTTGGTGAGATTTTTCATCTAAGATGTAATCACCTGGAGTGATGACACCGGAGCCGTCTGCTTTTTCTTCGCCGTACTGACGAGTCAAATATTGTGGCAAAGCGTTCATCGCCACATAAACTTCAGTATGGTCTTCTGCTTGACCAGAGATGATCAAAGGCGTACGTGCCTCATCAATCAAAATTGAGTCAACTTCGTCAACGATTGCATAAGCCACGTCACGCTGTACACGCTGGTCTAACTCTTGAATCATGTTATCGCGCAAATAATCAAAGCCAAATTCGTTATTTGTTCCGTAGGTGATATCTGAGTCGTAAGCTTTTTTCTTGGCTTCATGATCTATTTGTGACAAGTTAATACCCACACTCAGACCCAAGAAGTTGTAAAGCTTTGCCATCCATTCAGCATCACGCTGTGCCAAATAATCATTGACAGTCACAACGTGAACACCTTTACCGGTTAAGGCGTTTAAATACACTGGCAGAGTAGCGGTCAAAGTTTTACCTTCACCGGTTCTCATTTCTGCGATTTTTCCTTGATGTAGAGCTAAACCACCAACCATTTGAACGTCAAAGTGGCGCATGCTCATGACGCGCTTACTGGCCTCACGAACAACAGCAAAAGCCTCAGGCAAGATTTCGTCCATTGTCTGGCCTGCAGCCAATTTTGACTTAAATTCAGCCGTCTTTGCCTGCAATGCAGCATCATCAAGCGAGGCAATGCCCTGCTCCAGATCATTAATCTGAGCGACAATGCGCTTATATTGTTTTAAGAGTCGATCATTTCGACTGCCAAATATTTTCTTAAGAAGACCAGTAACCATGACTTTTACGAGGAAATTTAAGCCTCAAAGTTTAGCACCCAGACGGACATCTGCGAATGCCCGTGACGCATTAACTTGCATTGAAAAAAATACCCCCCTGGGAGACCTGCTTCAAAAGGCAGAACACAATCTTTTGCTCCAGCAAGCTATTGACCTGAGCCTCAATCAAAATGGGCTTCAGAAGGCGGTTGGCTTGGTTAAGTCAGGTGGATTTTCAGAAGAAACAGGGCAACTCACCCTGCTAGTCACCAATGCTGCGATTGCAACTCGCATCAGTCAAAAACTACCTTCACTTCTCCTAAAACTTCAGGAACAAGGTTATTCAGCACGTTCTTTAACGATTAAACAAGCTCCTGGAGGCTTAGGAATACCCGCCTCAAACAAGGTGGAAAACACTGAAAAACCACCAGCATTTCCCGCAAGCGCTGAAAAATCCTGGTCTCAATTGATGAATCAACTAGATAACAACTCGCCACTGCGTGCTGCCGTTGAAAAACTCTTGAAAAATCGGAAAAAAGGCTGAGTTGCCTAATTTTTAGGCAAATAAGGGCTTATTTTTTAATTGATAAGCTTTTGGAGCATTGGTCTCATCGAAACTATTTACTTCATAAGCTGTTGGGTCTGCAAACAAAGCTCTTAGCAGCGCATTATTTAAAGCATGGCCAGATTTTTCAGCAACATAGGCGCCCACAATTGGATGACCCGCTAAATATAAATCACCAATGGCGTCCAAAATCTTATGGCGCACAAACTCATCGTCATAACGTAATTCTTCATTATTTAAAATTCGGTGCTCATCTAACACAATCGCATTATCCAAACTACCACCACGAGCCAAACCCATTTCGCGAAGAGCTTCTACTTCGTGGGCAAAACCAAATGTTCTAGCGCGACCAATTTCTCTTGCATAAGTACTGTCTGCAAAATCAATGACGTGCCTTTGACCTGTTTTATCAACTGCCGGGTGTTTGAAATCAATCGTGAAATCTAACTTGAATCCATCAAAAGGTTCTAAGCGAGCTAATTTGCCTGATTCTCTTATTTCAACTGGCTTTTTAATCACAATGAATTGACGGGGCGCATCCTGTTCTTGAAGGCCCGCTGATTCGATTAAAAACAAAAATGAAGCTGCGCTGCCATCCATGATGGGCACTTCTTCACAATCTAATTCAATGATCAAATTATCAATACCAAGACCTGCACAGCCAGATAACAAATGTTCCACAGTTGAAACTCGTGTGTCACCGTTTTGCAGCACCGTGGCCAAGCGTGTGTCAGTCACCAAGTGCGCGTCAGCCTTGATTCCTGGCGCATTAGGAAGGTCTATGCGATGAAAAATAATGCCTGTATTGATTGGTGCAGGTATCAACTTAAGCGTCACCTTGCGGCCCGTGTGTAATCCAATACCAACGGTTTTAACAGGGGCTGCAATGGTGCGCTGTTTCAACATAACTTATTAGTCAATCAAAGTGCTTTTAGAGCAGAAGCTGCATCACTCACTTCAAACTTACCAGCCGCTTCAACGGCCAAATGCTTGACCACACCATTATCAACAATCATCAAATAACGTTGTGAGCGAACACCCATACCGCGAGCTGTTAAATCAAATTCCAAACCAAGTTTTTTAGTCAACTCTGCAGCACCATCAGCCATCATGCGAACTTTTCCGCTGACCTTCTGATCTTTACCCCAGGCACCCATCACAAATGCGTCATTAACTGATAGGCACCAAATCTCATCAACGCCCTTAGCTTTGATTGCATCACAGTGAGTAACATAGCCTGGAACGTGCTGAGCTGAACATGTTGGCGTGAACGCGCCTGGCAAGCCAAAAATAACAATCTTTTTACCTGCTGTTAACTTGCTTACTTCAAAAGCGTTTGGTCCTACAGAGCAACCTTCTGTAGCAACTTCTAAAAATTCATGAATTGTGGCGTTTGGTAATTGTTGTCCTACTGCAATCATTGTCTTCTCCATTAAATAAGGGTATTTAAATCAGCTATTTTAAATAGTCATTTTTATTGATAACTATTGGCATTAATTTTTGCCAGAACACCGATGGTATCGCATGCGTCGTCAGTTCGCAGGAGGCGCGTTACCATCGGCATCTGTATGCCATTGTTTTTTATACTAATTTCTAATTACAACAAATTCTTAATCAGCTTGCTTACGCAAAAAAGCTGGAATATCGTAATAATCAGCACCCTTATCCATCATGGCTTGTGCTTCTGGTGAACTATTTGCACCCAAACGCGGCTCTTTTGATTCACGATTACTGCGAAACACTTTTGGCACATCATATTTTGCGTAATCACTGGCTGATCCCATTGGCATCGCTGGCTCAGTCGCGCCCAATGCGCTGACATTCCCGGCTGTGTTTGCCATGGCAACAGTTGCGGTTGCGCTTTGCGGGGCAAAAGAACTTAAGTTGGCCATCATTGGAGCGCCATCGTAAGTTCCAGTTGCTTGGGTGTTGCGCCAAATAACTTCAGGTTGCTTTTCTTTGCGTTTGCCACCATTCAAACCAGTAGCAACAACTGTGACGCGCAAGGCATCACCCAAGCTTTCATCGTAAACAGTACCAAAGATCACGGTTGCATCTTCAGCGGCATAGCCACGAATAGCGCCCATCACTTCACGAGTTTCTGACAGCTTCAAGGAACGACTTGCTGTGATGTTAACCAACACACCGCGCGCTCCAGACAAATCAACACCTTCAAGCAATGGTGATGCAACGGCTGCTTCAGCTGCTAAGCGAGCACGATCCATACCAGAAACAGTGGCTGTTCCCATCATGGCTTTACCTTGCTCACTCATGACTGTTTTAACGTCTTCAAAGTCAACGTTAATTAAACCTTGCTCGTTGATGATTTCAGCAATGCCAGCAACCGCGTTGTGCAATACATCATCTGCACAACCAAAGGCCTTGTCCATCTCAGCATCTTCACCCATGACTTCAAATAGTTTTTCATTAAGAACAACAATTAATGAATCCACATAGTTTTCAATTTCATGAGCGCCTGCTTCAGCCACCTTGCCACGCTTCGCACCTTCAAAATCAAATGGCTTACTGATAACGCCAACAGTCAAGATGCCCATTTCTTTGGCAACTTGAGCCACCACCGGACCAGCACCTGTGCCCGTGCCACCACCCATACCAGCAGTGATAAAGACCATGTGAGCACCTTGCAATGCATCAGCAATGCGTGCCTTGGCTTCAATCGCAGAAGATGCGCCTACTTCAGGTTTGGCACCAGCGCCTAAACCTGTTGCACCCAACTGAATATTGACGCTTGCTTTAGAACGTTGAAGTGCACCTGCATCTGTGTTCATGCAAATGAACTCAACACCTTGTACACCGCGACGAATCATGTGCTGCACAGCGTTACCGCCTGCACCGCCCACACCAACCACTTTAATAATGGTCTTACCCGCCGGTTCTGCATCTAACATTTCAAATTCCATACTACCTCCTTATAACTACGGTTGACGACGACAAAAATAAAACTAAAAATTCTTTTAATGCTGCTTGATACTTAAAAATTTCCCATGAACCACTCGCGCATCCGCGCCACAACGTTTTGCACTGTTCCTGATTGAGCCATTCGGCGACCTCGCACCAATTGCACACGCCCTTCCATCAACAAACCCAAGCCTGTTGAATAACGCGGGCTTCTTAAAATTTCACTCAAATGTCCCCTGTACTCAGGGAACCCAACACGCGCAGGTTTAGCAAAGACCTCTTCTGCAAGCTCAACCACTCCTGGCATCAATGCTGTGCCGCCGGTCAAAACAACCCCCGATGAAACCAAATCTTCCATACCTGATTCGCGCACCACTTGACGAACCAAACTCAATAATTCCTCAACACGTGGCTCAATCACGGCGGCCAAAGCTTGGCGTGACATAGCACGAGCTTCACGATCACCAACACCCGGGACTTCAATGGTCTCATTTGGGTTGACCATGCTTTGGCGAGCAATACCAAAATGAATTTTCAGATCTTCTGCCTCAATGGTTGGAGTGCGCAAAGCCATGGCAATGTCATTGGTGATTTGATCGCCGGCAATTGGAATCACTGCGGTATGACGAATAGCGCCCTGGCTGAAAATGGCAATGTCAGTTGTACCGCCACCAATGTCGACCAACACAACGCCCAATTCTTTTTCATCTTCAGTTAAGACGGCAACACTTGAAGCCAATGGTTGCAAAATCAAATCATTCACTTCTAAGCCACAACGGCGCACACACTTCACAATGTTTTGCGCAGCACTCACCGCACCAGTCACAATGTGCACCTTGACCTCAAGACGAATGCCGCTCATACCAATCGGTTCACGTACATCTTCTTGTCCATCAATGATGAATTCTTGAGTGAGGATATGAAGAATTTGTTGATCCGTTGGAATGTTGATGGCTTTGGCTGTCTCAATCACTCGCTCAACATCGCCAGCAGACACTTCTTTGTCGCGGATGGCAACCATTCCAGTTGAATTAAAGCTATGGATATGATTTCCAGCAATGCCTGTGAATACTTGAGCAATGCGACGATCAGCCATCACCTCAGCTTCTTCAAGGGCTTTTTGAATGGATTGAACAGTGGCTTCAATATTGACGACCACCCCTTTTTTCAACCCTTTAGAATTGACCTGACCAAGACCTACAACATTGAATTGGCCATCGGGATTTAATTCCGCCACCAAAGCAACTACTTTGGATGTGCCAATATCCAGGCCAACAATCAAATCCTTGGTGTCTTTGCTGATAACGCTCACAGTTTTTTTCCTATATTGATGGCATAGCCATTGGCATAACGAAGATCAATTGAATCCACTCGCTGACCCCATTTCTCTTGAACTTGTGGCCAACTTTTAATTAAACGTTCAACACTTAATTGAATTTGTTTTGAATCACGCTCATCGAGCTCTCGACCTAATTCAATATTCAGGTTGTTACTCAATTTCACTCTCCAGGCATAACGGGAAGAAAGCTCAATACTTTTTACACTTGCTTGCCATGGCTCAAACCAAAGATTCAATTGCTGGTACTTTCTAAAGACATCTTTATTGCTTCCCTCGGGGCCACTGAATCTCAACAATGAAGACCCATCTTCTGCCTCGGCCATATTTGCAATAAATACTTCACCATAGGTGTTAATCAATTTGGGTGTTTCACCAACCCACACCCCTAATGCTTGATGCTCTTCAATCGCCACCACAATGCCGTTCGGCCATTCACGACGAACACTTGCTCGGCGCACCCAAGGCATGGTTTCAAAAGCTTGCCTGGCTTGATCTAAACGAATGGTGAAAAAATTTCCCTTCACTTGGTCTAAGGCACGGGTTTTAATCGTTGGTAAATTCACATGCTTGAGTTCACGACCATTCAATGATTCAACCGTTAAATGATTCAAAGTGAACGCTGGTTTCTGTCCTAACCAAAACAAAAGCCAACCGCATGCTGCCAATAAAGCAATCAACAACAACAAATTAGCCATGACACGCATGATCTTCGCGTGATTCCAGATTGGGCCAAACACGGTGGCGCCCATAGAACCTAAAAAACCGAAGAAGATGCGCAAGAATTTCATGAATGAATACCTGCCTTACTTAATAGCCACAACACCAAATCAGCGTATTCAACCCCAGCTGCTTTTGCAGCCATTGGAACCAATGAATGACCTGTCATACCAGGTGCTGTGTTCATTTCTAGTAAATAAGGTTGATTGGTCTTTTGATCAATCATCACATCTGCACGACCCCAACCTTTGCAACCCAAAGCACGGTAAGCACTTAAGGCAAGCTCTTGTACTTTTTTCTCAAGTGCCAAATCTAATCCTGTAGGGCATAAATACTTGGTGTCGTCTGAAAAATATTTATTGTGATAATCGTAATTAGAGTCTGGGGCCACAATTCTGATGACAGGCAAGGCTCGCGCATTCTCACCATCACCCACGATTGGACAAGTTAACTCTTCACCGATGATGCATTGTTCTGCCATCACATCACGATCAAGCTTGGCTGCCAATGCATAGGCTAGCGGTAAGTCTTCAAGCTTTACAACCTTGGTCAAGCCAAGCGATGAACCCTCTCTAGCTGGTTTAACAATGATGGGCAATCCAAGCTCTTGCACAATTTTTTGCCAATCACTATTGATGTTCAACATCACAAACCGAGGGGTGGCTAAATTAAAACTGGACCATAAACGCTTGGTGGCTTGTTTATCAATCGCCAGTGCA
The DNA here is from genome assembly GCA_040377355.1 of Burkholderiaceae bacterium. GTDB lineage: Bacteria > Pseudomonadota > Gammaproteobacteria > Burkholderiales > Burkholderiaceae > Polynucleobacter. The sequence goes on from JBEIOY010000002.1 coordinate 23,369, forward strand.
GAAGCTAAAACACCACTGCCCGTATAAGGTAAATTCATTTGCTCCAAAAGACCTTGCATCGTGCCGTCTTCACCATAACGGCCATGTAGAGCAATGAAGACTCGATCAAATTTTTGTACTGCTAACTCTGTGATGGCTTGTTGGCCTGGGTCAAACGCATGCGCATTCACACCCTTTGATATCAAAGCATCTAAAACACCCTTACCTGACATCAAAGAAATATCTCTTTCGCCAGATTTACCACCCAGCAACACACCAACCTTGCCTAATGCAGCAACATTCACTTGCGATAGATCTTTTTGTACTTCTTCGCTCCAATTCATGAGATCAGGCATTTGCGCCTCCCACTAACTTACCTGGAACCGCAGAGATTGATCCTGCACCCATGGTGATGATCACATCACCATCACGCGCCATGCTCAACACCAAATTTGGTAATTCATTCACATCTTTTACAAACTTGGTATTGGCAACATCTAATAAGCGATCGATTTCTTTGGCCTTTGCCAAATTTTTGATCAAGGCCTCTCCATCAGCCCCCGCAATTCTTGCCTCGCCCGCTGGATACACTTCTGTTAAAGCTAAAGCATCAAAGCCTTGCAGAACTCTCACAAATTCACCAAAACAATCGCGTGTTCTGGTGAATCGATGTGGTTGGAATGCCAGCAACAGTCGACGGCCTGGGAATGCACCTCTGGTGGCAGAAAGTGTTGCTGCCATTTCTACCGGATGATGACCATAATCATCAATCACCGTGCATGTGCCACCTTGAGGCAACTTCACTTCTCCATATCGTTGGAATCGACGGCCAACACCGCGGAACTCCTTTAGAGCTTTAATGATTGCCGCATCACTCACACCCAACTCAGTGGCAATCGCAATGGCTGCTAGTGCGTTTCGCACATTGTGTAAGCCAGGTAAATTCAATGTGACCTTCAGTGGTCCTGGTGTATCACCATGTCGACGCACCGTGTGTCGCAAGGCTGTGAAATGCATTTGAGGACCGTCTGCAACAACATCAATCGCACGCACATCTGCATCCTCAGATAAGCCATACCCAAGAATAGGCTGTGACACAAACGGCAAAATATCGCGCACGTTTTGATCATCAACACACAGCACTGCAACACCATAAAACGGCATGCGTTGCGTGAATTGCACAAAGGCTTGCTTTAATTTGGCCATATCGTGCTGATAGGTGTCCATGTGATCAGCATCAATGTTGGTGATCACTTCAATCACTGGCAATAAGTTCAAAAATGATGCATCTGATTCATCAGCTTCAGCCACAATAAAATCACCCGTGCCCAAGCGTGCATTTGCACCAGCAGAAGTTAATTTGCCACCAATCACAAACGTTGGATCCAAACCACCCTCAGCCAAGACTGAAGCCAGCAAACTAGTCGTGGTGGTTTTGCCATGAGTACCTGCAATGGCAATGCCTTGCTTTAAGCGCATCAACTCGCCAAGCATCACAGCTCTTGGCACAATTGGAATGCGAGCCGCGCGTGCAGCCAAGACTTCTGGGTTATCGCCAGTAACAGCTGTTGAAATAACGACTGCTTCTGCACTGCCCACATTCTTAGCATGATGACCAATGGTGATTTCTGCACCACACTCACGCAAACGTTTGGTGGTTGCACTTTCAGCCATATCAGAGCCACTCACCTTATATCCAAGATTGAGTAACACCTCGGCAATACCGCTCATGCCTGCGCCGCCAATACCTACAAAATGAATTTGATGAAGAATGTGCTTCATGACTGGACCACTCTCTTAGATAACATTTGACATATCTCTGCAACATCTTTGGTTGCGTTTGGCTTGGCCTGACTCAAGGCATGATCAGCCATTTTTGATAATTCTTTGCGATCAACTGTTTGTAAATAGTCAGCCAATGAAGTTGCTGTCATATCAACTTGTGGCATTAGTACGGCAGCCCCTGCGTCTGAAAGAAATCTTGCATTTGAAGTTTGGTGATCATCCACAGCGAATGGGAAAGGTACTAAATAAGATGCAACTCCAACCGCTGAAATTTCCGCCACAGTCATGGCGCCTGCGCGACAAATGACCAGGTCTGCCTTGGCGTAGGCGGTGATCATGTCATCAATGAATGGCACAACTTCTGCTTCGACATTCAAGCTTGCGTACTTTTGACGCAATTGATCAAGGTGCTTCTCACCTGCTTGATGGATGACCGATGGTCGAGATTCAGCCGGGATTTTTGCAAGGGCTTCGGGCACCACTTCGTTAAGAGCAGCTGCACCCAAACTACCGCCAACTACCAAAATCTGCAAACGGCCAGATCTTGCCGAGTAACGAACTTGCGGAGATTCAACTTGACTCATACCAGCACGCAATGGATTACCCAACCAAATGGCACCAGGCAATGCATTGGGAAATGCGCACAATGTTTTATCTGCAACTTTAGCTAATACTTTATTGGCTAAACCAGCGATTGAATTTTGCTCATGCAAAACCAATGGCTTACCCAATAAAACACTCATCATTCCGGCCGGGAATGTGACATAACCACCCATACCCAACACAACATCCGGCTTAACACGACGCAACACCTGAATACTTTGCCAAAATGCTCGTAACAAATTAAATGGCAATAACGCCAGCGTTTTTATTCCTTTGCCCCTTAAGCCACCAAACTGAATGGATTCAAAAGCAAAACCTTTGGGCGGTACCAAGCGATATTCCATACCCTTGGCATTACCCAACCAAGAAACATTCCAGCCGTGTTCACGCAAATATTCAGCCACAGCCAAGCCTGGGAAAATATGTCCGCCAGTACCGCCAGCCATGACCAATAAAGTTGGTGAGTGGGTCATAACTTGCCACCCCTCATCAACACTCTGTTCTCTACGTCAATCTTTAACAAGATGGCAATGGCGACGGCATTCATCATCAAACCTGAACCGCCAAAACTAACAAACGGCAAGGTCAAGCCCTTGGTCGGCAAGATGCCCAAGTTAACGCCCATATTGATGAACGCCTGCCAACCAATCCAAATAGCGATACCTTTAGCAACCAAACCTGCAAAACTTCGGTCCAATTGCAAAGCAGTTCGGCCAATCAAGAAAGCGCGTCGAATGATCCAGTAGAAAATGCCGATAACAACGGCAACTCCAACAAAGCCCAATTCTTCACCAATCACCGCCAGAATAAAATCTGTATGAGCTTCAGGTAAGTAATGTAACTTTTCAATACTTCCACCCAAACCAACCCCGAACCACTCACCCCGCCCAAATGCCATCAATGAATGTGTTAACTGATACGCTTTACCAGCTGCGTAATCTACATTCCAAGGATCAAGATAAGCAAAAATACGCTGCCTTCTAAACTCAGAAAAGATGATGATGGAAGCAAAACTACCAACAGCCAATACTGTTAGTGCGCCAAACAATTTGGCGTTGATACCGCCTAAAAATAATAGGCCCATGGCAATCACGGCAATCACCATGAAAGCGCCCATGTCAGGCTGTAATAAAAGAAGTACGCCCACAGCTATCACCGCAGCACCCATTGGTAACAAGCCCTTGACCAAGGTGTGTAAATATTCTTGACGTTGTACGGTGTACCAAGCCGCAAATAAAACAACGGCTAGCTTCATTAATTCTGATGGTTGGAAATTCGTGATGCCCAGCGATATCCAACGTTTAGCACCATTCACGCCTTTACCAACACCCGGAATCAAAACAAAAATCAGCATGATGAATGCCAAAGCAAAAATTGCAGGGGCTAGACGATCCCAAACTTTGAGAGGCACCTTGAATGCAAGAACACCAACGGTGAAAGCAATGACGATTGAAATAGCATGTCTAATCAAAAAATGACTGCTGCTGTATTTGGCATATTTAGGGCCATCTGGTAAAGCAATGGATGCTGAATAAACCATCACAAGACCCAAGGTCACAAGAATTAAAACAGCCCATAACAAGGGTTGGTCATATTCCATCATGCGCGAGCGAGTCGGGCGAACCACGGTTGTAGCATCCCGTAATCCCAAGCGGAAATCTTCAAACCCTTCTTTAATGCCACCCTTGACACCACTGATGCCATTTGTGCTGAAACGTTTAAAGAATTGAATCATGCGCTCACCTGACCTTTCAGACTGGCCAACTCGTTCACAGCATCAATGAAGACTTGAGCGCGATGCGCATAATCCTTGAACATGTCAAAACTTGCGCAGGCCGGTGATAACAGCACCAAGTCACCTGATTCGGCTATCTCAGCAGCTGACTCAACAGCTCGCACTAAAGTATCAGCATCACGGATGGTGATACCTGAAGACTCAACAGCACTTCTGATCACCGGCGCATCTCTACCAATCAAAACAATTGCTTTGGCATGACGTGCAAGTGCTTGGCTCAATGGGGAGAAATCCTGACCCTTACCTTCACCACCCGCAATCAAGATGATTTTTGCGCGGGCACTTGATGTTGAGCCTGAGCCCGACTGCCCCAAACCATTCAGGGCTGCCAACGTAGCGCCCACATTGGTACCTTTACTATCATCGATGTATTCAACGTCTTCAACGATGGCAACTGTCTGCATGCGATGTGGCTCACCTTTGTATTCACGCAAGCCATGCAGTAATGGCCCCATTGGAATATCAATCGCAATGCATAGGGCCAAAGATGCTAGGGCGTTACTAGCGTTATGTCTTCCTTTAATGCGTAAAGCATCTGCAGGCATCAAGCGTTTCAATCTCAAAGGTTCGTCATCCAAATCTACTTTTTTACGACGACGCTTTGCTTTTAACTCCAAGGCTTCTGCATCAGGCTCAGTCCATACCAACCAATCGATACCGCCCGCAGCTGTGTCATGAAACACTCCAAACGCATCTTCTTCGGTAGGTGCCTCAACCCCAAAGGTGATCCTACGAACTACATCCATATCAGACTGCATGTTCATCACGATGTCGTCATCGCGATTTAATACGGCAATGGTGTTGGAGCTGAAAATTCTGGCCTTGGCCGCCGCATATTGTTCAAAATCACCATGCCAATCCAAATGATCTTGAGTCACATTCAAAACAGTCGCAGCATCAGCATGAAGACTGTAAGTGTGCTGAAGCTGGAAACTAGAAAGCTCTAAAACCCAAACTTCTGGTAATTCTTCAATATCCAATAATTTATCCAAAGCGGCTGGACTGATATTGCCCGCCACCGCGACAGACTTACCTGCTCTTTCAGACAATAAGCCTGTCAATGCAGTGGTGGTAGTTTTGCCATTTGTGCCAGTGATTGCAATTACTTTAACGTTGTAGTTTTGCTCGTCTTTTAATGCGTGGATGGCTTGTGCAAAAAACTCAATCTCACTCCACACTGGAATTTCTTTTTCTGCGGCAAGCGCTAAAAATGATTGAACTGGCTCTTGCAAAGGAGATAAACCAGGGCTGATCGCGATCACATTCACGTTACTCAGTAACTCTGACGGCAATCCACCAAAATGAATTTCTTTGACACCCAAATCTTTGGCTGCTTGATGATATTTTTTTGCGCCCTCAGATAACTGATCAAGTGATCTGGTGTCAGCCACCGATACCTTCGCGCCCTGAGCAACACACCAACGAACCATGGCGGCACCTGACTCACCTAAGCCAAGCACCAAGACCCTCATTGCCTGAGGGTGCTCTTTGCCAAATGGATGCTGTAATTGAATCACTCTTTTTCCTATCGCAACTTCAAGCTAGATAAACCAATCAACACCAACAAAATGGTGATGATCCAAAAGCGAACCACAACTTGCGTTTCTTTCCAGCCACTTAATTCAAAGTGATGATGCAGCGGTGCCATTTTAAAAATTCGCCGACCCTCGCCATAGAATTTTTTAGTGAACTTGAACCAAACCACCTGCAAAATCACTGACACTGTTTCAGCCACGAAAATTCCGCCCATCACGAATAAAACAATTTCTTGTCTGACGATCACGGCCACAGTGCCTATAGCACCACCAAGAGCGAGGGCACCAACATCCCCCATAAATACTTGTGCGGGATGAGTGTTAAACCATAAAAACGCCAAACCGGCGCCACTCATTGCGCCACAGAAAATCATCAGTTCACCAGCACCAGGAATGAATGGAAATAAAAGATATTTGGTGTAAATCGCATTACCCATCACATAGGCAAACACACCCAATGCCGCTCCAACCAAAATCACCGGCATGATCACCAATCCATCCAAGCCATCCGTTAGGTTGACGGCATTCGAACTTCCCACAATCACCAGATAGCTCAGGACAATGAAACCAAGTACCCCCAATGGATAGCTGATCTCTTTAAAGAAAGGCACATACAAATTAGATTTCGCCGGCAAATCAATTGAGAAGCCGCTCTGTACCCAACTGATGAAAAGTTCTAATACTTTCATGTTGTTTACTTCGGACACAGAGAATGCCAAATAAATAGCGGCAAATAAGCCAATCAAAGATTGCCATAAATATTTCTCTTTGGACGACATGCCCTTCGGGTCTCGATAAACAACTTTGCGATAGTCATCAACCCAGCCAATGGCACCAAACCCCAAAGTCACGATCAACACAATCCAAATAAATCGGTTCGATAGATCAGCCCAAAGCAAAGTTGAAATCGCAATACCAATCAAAATCAACACACCTCCCATGGTGGGAGTGCCAGTTTTAACCAAATGAGTTTGTGGGCCATCGGTACGAACGGCCTGACCTACTTTCATAGCGGTTAAACGACGAATGACCCAAGGACCAAAAAATAATCCAATCAATCCAGCTGTCAAGGTAGCCATCACTGCTCTAAGTGTGATGTAGTTAATGACTCGTAAAAAACCAAAGTCATCCTGTAGTAGTTGCGCAAGCCATAACAACATCAGTGCATCTCCTCTGCGAGAGCTTTAACAACTCTCTCCATGCGCATAAAGCGCGATCCCTTAACTAGAAGCGTCACCTCTTCATGATTTTTTCTTGCCTGTAGTGATTTATTCAACTCCGTACAGAGTGCAGAAACATCAGAAAAATGCTGCGCAGCATTGCCATGAGCGGCAGAAGCTTGATAAGCAACAACAGTTTCTTTACTTAAATCACCCAAAGCAAATAATTTTTGAATACCTTTTTCACCAGCGTAACGACCCACTTCGCGATGGAATTCTGGTCCTTGATTACCCACCTCACCCATATCACCTAGAACAAGCCACGCAGCTGTTTTGATATTGGATAAAACATCGATGGCAGCTCGAACAGAATCAGGATTGGCGTTATAACTATCATCAATGACAGTGATGTCATTGTTCAGTGAATGCTTTTGCATTCTTCCATTCACTGGCTGGAATGATTCGAGACCTTTCTGAATCATCGCTGGAGATATGCCCGCGGCAATTGCCACAGCAGATGCAGCAACAGCGTTACAAGCATTGTGATCTCCCATGATCTTTAACATCACTTTGATGTCACCTTGAGGCGTGTGAATCACCATTTGACCGCTTGTCTGATCAAGCCACTCGCCCCAAACTGTGGCCTTTTGATTGAATGCAAAATCGATCACTGCTCGTTGCTTGGCGATTTTTTTCCAATATGCACTGTATTCAGAATCAGCGGGATAAACAGCCACGCCAGTGTTAGGTAATGACTCAATCGCCAGAGCATGCTCTTGCGCAACAGCATCGACGGTTTCCATGAACTCTTGATGTTCGCGCTGAGCATTATTAATCAGCGCAATTGTTGGCTTTGCAATATTTGCCAATACTGCTGTTTCACCAGGATGGTTCATGCCTAATTCAATGACTGCCAGCTCATGATTCAAATCAAGACGCAAGAGTGTCAAAGGTAGACCAATCTCATTATTGAAGTTGCCTTGTGTCGCAAGCGCTTTATCAACACTAACGGCTGCCTCAAAAATACTTTGGATCATGCCCTTCACGGTTGTCTTGCCATTACTGCCTGTCACAATCACGACTTGCCTTAATTTGCGCTGATCGCAGTACTGCTTCCATTTGCTTGATAAAGCTTGTAAAGCTTGTTGAGTGTCTTTGACCACGATGGCTGGAAAACCTTGAGGTAACTTCTCTACCGAACTGACCAAACAAGCCAGTGCTCCTTTGGCTTGCACATCATTTAAAAAATCATGTGCATCGAATTTCTCACCGCGCAAAGCAATGAATACATCGCCAGCTACGACTTGACGACTATCACTGATGAATCGTTTGATGGCTTGATCG
>JBEIOY010000067.1:0-7110 GCA_040377355.1 Burkholderiaceae bacterium
AACTTTTTTTGCCACTTTTTTAGCAGCTTTTCTAACAACTTTCTTCGCAGCAGGTTTTTTGCTTGCTGGTGAAGCAGTTTTCTTGCTAGCGCCTGAACCCATTTTTTCCAACTCAGCCAAGCCCTGCTCCGCAGCTTCTGCTGCTTGCTTTGCCATTCTGCGCCCCTCTTTTAAAACTTTTTGACCAGCTTCGGCAACGTCACGAACAATATCGGTGAATTTATCAGAACCAGCTGGTAAGTTTTTACTTGCTTCTTTAAGCCAGTCTTCCATCGCTGAGCGGGCTTTATTGAGATGCTTTTCAACTTCATCGGCAGCTTCATCTTCCATGGTCTTCAGAAGACCTTTGATCTTCTTTTGATAAACCTTCATTCGTGCCATCGCATCTTCAGAAAACTGCTCCTGCAAAGCCTTTAACTTTGCGACATCATTGGTAGCGGCCTGTTTGGCATAAGACTTTGCATGCTCCATGCTGGCCTTGATTTCTGTAACCTGATGTTCCCCAAGCTCCTTGGCGGTTTCTAAGAGTCGATGGGATAAAGAGAAAAGCTCTTTGGCACGCTCTTGTTGCCACTTCATGAATTCATGTTGACCTGACATCACGACCTCCTTTGGATAGTTGACTTTTCATCCTATACCTAAATGAGGATTTTGCCAATACTGTCTTTTATTGAGGAATATCCTTGAACCATCTGCTCAGTCTCAGTTTTTCAATCAGTTCCTCTGAGTGCCTACCCATGGTTTTTCTAAAGTAAGCCTGTGATTGTTTGCGATAAACAAAAACCACAGCCACCGCTGCAATACCGGCAGCCAAAAACAGTAAATAAACCAAGTCTCCGAACTGAGGTTTGAGGGCGTAACCAATCAAGGCTGGAATTGCAAAAGCAAGTGCCATGAGTCCAACATCCAGTATGACCACCGATAACTCAAAAAATGTGAAGATTAAAAGACAAAGCCCAGTCAGCAAGGTCTTTTTGCTCATGAAACTGATAAACCCACACCTGCTATGAAAGTGCCAATGGTTTTGGAGTTTGAAAAGCCAGCTGCCTTCAATAACTCCAAGACTTCCTGCTCCGCTTCAGAATCACAGGAGATAAGCAAGCCGCCACTGGTTTGCGGATCTGTCAGTAGATTTTTTTGCCAAGCAACCATGTTGCTTGCTAATTCAACTTCATGGCCATAAGCGGCCCAATTGCGGGTAGATGCGCCAGTAAAAATATCTTTCTGAGCAAGTTTGGCGGCTTCCTCAATTACTGGAATATCTTCCCAATAAATTTGAGCCTTTAAATTTGACCCGCGTGCCATTTCCAAAAGATGTCCAGCTAAACCAAAGCCAGTCACATCAGTCAAGGCATGCACATTTGAAGATTCTGCCAAGATCGCCCCAGGCTTATTTAACTGCGTTGTCAACTCAATCATTTGCTGATAGCCAGCATCGGACAAAACTTCTTTTTTAAGCGCGGCCGATAAGATTCCAACCCCCAAAGGTTTACTTAAAATAATCTTGTCGCCTGCTTTTGCAGCATTGTTTCTCTTGAGCTTCTTAGGGTCAACAATACCAACCACCACCAAGCCATAAATAGGCTCGACAGTATCAATTGAGTGACCGCCCGCGATCATGATGCCAGCCTCTTTGCAGACAGACTCACCACCCGATGTGATTTTCTGAATCACATCCATGGGTAATACATTGATAGGCATACCAAGCAAAGCAAGCGCAAAGATCGGCTGAGCACCCATGGCGTAAATATCAGAAATTGCATTAGTGGCAGCAATTCTGCCGAACTCATAGGGGTCATCAACGATGGGCATGAAGAAATCCGTTGTTGCCACAATCGCTTGATGCTCATTGATTTGATAAACAGCGGCATCTTCATTGTTATCAGAACCAACCAATAGCTCTGCCGTCGTATTTCCAACAGGTGACGCCTTCAGAATCTCTTTCAGGATGCCAGGCGCTATTTTGCAACCACAGCCCCCACCATGAGAAAGTGAAGTCAGACGTCCGTTATAAGTCGTACTCATGTGCTAAGAAGATTCTAATTTCAGATAAATGGCTGATGGTTATATTTAGAAATAATTTTCAACGATCATTTCTGATTGTGGAATAAAGCCAGGCTTTGGCCAGGCTGGCTTTATGGCCTTACCAACCGGCAACATGGCAGCCAAAGCAAAGTCTTTTGGTAAATGAACCAATTCAGCGACTTTCTTAAAATCAAAACCAACCATTGGGCAAGAGTCATACCCCATGCCTTTGGCAGATAACATCATGGTTTGAAGCAAAATTCCTGCAGATCTCATGGCTTCATCACGCTGCAACTGCTCATCACCTGAGTAGAAAGGATTGATCCATGGTACCAAGATGTCTTGCGCTTCCTTAGGGGCATTGACCCAATATCTGGCAGGATCTTTGCTCCAAGCTTTGATATCCACGGCAATCACAAACAGTAACGATGCATCTGTGACTTGAGCCTGGTCATAGGCAGCTTCGCGCAATTGACTTCTTAAAGCTTTATCGGTGACATTGACTAAACGCCAGTGCTGAATATTGAATGAAGATGGCGACTGCATCGCCAACTCAATTAATTGCTGAGTTTCTTCTTTGGTGAATTGATGAGCTGGGTCGAAGTGTTTGATCGCCCTTCTTTGGCGAATAGCATCTAGTGTGTTCATATGTGTCTCTTATTAGTTATTGGTTATTGGTTAAAAGTAGTGATAGCTGAATTATGTCTTAAAAAGAAGATCAGCAAAAAATAAAACCCTCTTCATTGCTGACGAGGGTTTGTAATTGCCAGTGAACCAAGTGAAATAAGGTGGCAGACCAACGAATGACTACTAAAATTTTTTATTTAGATCTAGAGACTTTCTAAGCTTTTCTTATGCGAAGCGTAATATCAGTGAACTAGTTGAAAGTTAATTTTCTGACAGGCCCCGATGGCGGCAGAGATTTTAGGAATCATTTCTGAACGAATCAGTGTGTGCACATATTCAAATTTTCCATCATCAGCAGTTCTAAAGCTGTAGATTTCATTAGAGCCCAAAAAGACCACCAACAAAGAAAATTCTGTAGGAGACTTGCTAATCAAAGAAATCTTAGCGCCCTCTTGCAAAGCTGAGAAAACTTGATTGCGTTTAGTGTCTGAATAAATCAGATCATATTGACCATTATTGTTGGTGACAGCAATTTTCTTGCCGGATGTTGACTCTTCTCGCCAGGCTTTTTTGTTTTTAGGTGTTACCCCACCAAAGTTCGGGTAGTAGGTGTAGCCCTTCTCATCAGTACAGTTAGCAACATCACCATTGGCAAAGGCCAACTGAGAGATAAAAATTAATAAAACAGCAAAAACTTTCACGACACACCCCACTATCAATATTATTTAAACAATGCACCCTGAGTTTTAAGCGTTCGGTTGCTGCAAGTGAATTTCAATTCTTTAACAACAGATTGCTTGATCGCCTGGGTCTGTATATCTATGATCTTGACGTTGATTACCAATTTGTCATTGAAATTATGATAAGTGCCAATGACAATCTCTCTAATATCAAGCTCAGACTTCATTAATTGATTCGGCTGTCTTGTCAAAGAAACCGTACCCTTGTCATTGATTCGAATATCCTTACCTACCTCAGCCTGAATCACTGTTCTGCAACAATTTTTCATCAGATAGGCCCGCATGAGATCACCCATGAGCAAGCCAGACTTATCAGATTGAAGAGATTCAATCTCAACAAAGTCAGTCACCATGATTGGCGGAACACCTTTAGGGGCAGCAAGACTGCCTTTGGTGCAACTGCCCGCGTAGTAAGTGCAAATCTCCTCAGCAATCCCTGAAAAAAGGGCAGATAAATCAATCGCACTTAATTTTGTTATTACTTTTGTATCACAGGAAGTGTCTTGAACTCCAAAACGAGGTGTTTGACACCCCGATAAAAGAATAGAGCCAGCTCCAGCAGCCAAGCCAGTCAGGAAGAATCTTCGTGTTGTCGACATAATTAGTTTGGAACGATATTCACTCTGGTTAAGTTGGTGCGTCGGTCTAGCATATGACCTGCAACAGAGCTGATATCGAAATGTGTCTGAGCTGAAGACAGTATGGCGCCTGATGTGTAATCAAGGACTCGGACGTTAATAAAAATGTCCTCCCCCACAACAGAGAATGTCCCACTCACAACACCAGAAACTTCTTGTGGGCTTCTTAACTTTCTTGCATCACGAGATAATGAGAACTCTCCACCATCTGAAATAGCAATCGTTTTGCTCAAGCGCAAATCAATGATATTCCATTGTTTAAGCTGTAATTCATGGACTAACTGCTCTGTCATGAGTCTGCTGACTGAATTTGAGCTAGCGAATTTATCAAGATCCACAAAAGTAGTTACTGCATAAACCGAGAAACGCTTATTAACATCAAGATTTTTCTCCAGCTGAACCGCCAAAGAGAGCATCTTCTCGTTAAAAGCTTTATTTGGAGCAACATTGGCAGTGGCGCCAGCGCTTGTTTTGATCGTCTCAGCAACTGCTGGAAAACTAAACATAGCACCTAAAAGGGCAACTCCAAAGGCCAAACTCACTATTGGAGTTTTAAAGGTAATTTTCATGATTAAATCCCTGTCTTAAAAGCGTATGTGAAAGTCATTAATTCAAACTGTTTACGGCAGGCTACCAGGAATAATTAGTTTTTTATTCTTCATGCGCTCATAAAGCTTGATTCTCCTCCCATTTAAAGGATTTCGTAAAAATTGTTTAAGTTGTTGTATTTAATGAAAATATTTGCTTTATTAAAGTGTCTTTAAATTCAGTCGTTAATAGATACACAACATTTAACAAAGATATCGACCGACATGAATTGTCACCAGTGCGGAACTGAACTCCTCAACAATGAAGTCATTTGTTCTAACTGCGGCGTCACAACCGACTTAGAAAAAATTGCCACGATTGTTGAGCAGCCGACTCCCTTGGAAGCAGTCGTTGAAGAATCTCAAGAAGAGATTCAAGCTCAAGAGCCTATTAAAAAAAATAAGCTTAAGAAGATAGCGCTGATTGCCGGGTTGGTCTTACTTTTGATTGCATTACTAGGAGGTTCCTATTTTGCTTGGAATGCCTACCAGCATAAAAAAGAGAGTGCCCTTGCAGCTGTTTTAAAAATACAGCAAGAAAAAGAGGCGCAAGCACAAGCTTTGATAGACCAAGAGGAAGAAGCGAGAGTAGCTGCTGAAGCAGAGGAAGCCGAGAGGGTTGCTGAGGAGACCAGGGCCTTTGAAGAGTCTGTCGCTCTAGAGCAAAAAAGGCTTCTTCAAAAAAAGCATCAATTAGCTGAAGCAAAAAAAGCTTTGCCAGAAAATTGTGTTGACCAACAAGCCTGCATGTCTAGCATGTTGAATTCAGTAACGAAATTAGATCTTAATTCTGTTGAAATTGCAGCATCAAGAATGTCCAGCCTGAGTAAAGTTAGGTCAGGAGACATTGGTGCGGCATGGGGCTTGAATCAACAAGGTATTGCCGAGGCAAAAGATAAGAATAATTTACAAGCCATCAAGTTATTCAGACAGGCCATTAATGCTGATCCTGCATCGATGGCCATTCATTTCAATCTTGTGGACACATTATTTGAGGAAAACTTAATTGATGAGGCTCACAAAGCGCTCATACAGATCATCTCAATCAATCCAAGGCTAACCTACGCCTGGCGTCAGCTGGCGAGGTGCTATGCAGATAAAAATCAATCAGAAATGGCCGTTAATTCACTTGTTATAGGCTATCAATTTGCTCCAGACAAGCAAGGGATGTTGCTGCAATATGAAAACGTCACTCAACAGTCACAAGTGGGCATTAATTTAAGAATTATCTATTTATCCGCCATCAAAAAAATTAGAACTCTGTAATCTTCCCGATGGTTGCCATGATCACACATGCAGATCTTAAAAATTATGGAATGGCCGATGTAACTCAAAATTTAAATGAAGATGGCATTGCTCATTACATCAAGATTTTAAAGGTTAAGATTTCCGATGCAAATTGGCTGGTTAATGAAGGCATTGATGCGGCCAACAACAATCAGTTTGATAACGCACTAAAAAAATTCGAAGAAGCTCTCACAGAAAATCCCAGCGATTTTGACGCCCTCCTCCGCGCAGCATTTGTTTATGAATTTAATAAAAATCATGATCAGGCAATTGCCTATTATCAAAAAATAGCTCAAGTCCAACCAAATGAACCCTATATTCAGTTACGAATTTCAGCTAATTACTATTATTTAAAGCAATATCATGCTGCACTGGCATGCACTCGCATGGCCTTGACGATTAAACCAAATTTTGCAGATGCATTTTTTAATCAGGGTTTGTGTTTTTATGAATTAGGGCGATTTGAAGATGCTCTTAAAAGTTATAGCCAATCATTGGCTATAAGGTCTAATCACTTTGGCGCCATATTTAACATTGGCATGTGCCTGCAGGTTCTGAACAATTACAGCGAAGCCATTGAAAGCTATACAAAAGCTATAAAAATTAAACCAAAAGAGCCAGATGCTTATTTTAATCGCGGGCTCTGCTTTCATAATCTTGGCAACTTTGATAAAGCCATCAAAGATTACGAAATAGTTTTGGATATCAACAAAACATAAAGTCCAACAAACCATGCAATAGCACGGTCTATCTATTTAGCGTCCAACCTCAGTTTTATTGATGGGTTGATTTATAGCTGGGGCCGGTGCTGTGGCTGGGGTCATTGATTGCGAAACCGGTTGAATAACTTTTTCTACGGGCTCAACAACCACTTGCGTCGGTGTTGAGCTTGAATCTTCATCACTCACGAGAACCACCGGCTCCTTTTTGAGTATGCCCATCTCAGTCAGCGCTTTAGTGCTGAAGTCATAAACGTCTGCAGAATAAAAAACTCCACCCAATAACAAAGCTCCCCCGAAGGCACTTGCAAGCAAAAGAGTGCCGATAGGTTTTGCCTTTTTATT
This sequence comes from Burkholderiaceae bacterium, assembly GCA_040377355.1. Classification (GTDB taxonomy): domain Bacteria; phylum Pseudomonadota; class Gammaproteobacteria; order Burkholderiales; family Burkholderiaceae; genus Polynucleobacter. The sequence goes on from JBEIOY010000067.1 coordinate 6,969, forward strand.
ACCAGGAATCTCTGTCGAAACCTTTGGATCCACTGATGAAATCAGAATCTCGTTAAATGGTATTTTTTCATTTGATCCAGAAGATTTCTCGTATATACCAATAATCTTATCTATTTCGTTAATGATATTGCTTGAATTATCT
>JBEIOY010000041.1:0-9288 GCA_040377355.1 Burkholderiaceae bacterium
AAAATTATTTTGTACTTGATTTGTAGGCATAGTGGAAAATTATAGGGTGCAACCAGAAAAAATAACCAAACTTTTAAAAATTGAGTTTCCCGAAAGCTTACCTGTCTCTGGGCAGAGGGAGAAAATCACTCATGCTTTAGAACAGAACCAAGTCATCATTGTGTGCGGAGAAACTGGTTCTGGCAAGACCACACAGCTGCCAAAGATCTGTTTGGCCATGGGACGCGGACGGGCGAATGGAACTGGGCAGCTGATTGGCCATACTCAACCAAGAAGGATTGCAGCCACTTCAACAGCCAAAAGAATTGCTCAAGAACTGGGCAGTCCCATTGGGGAGGATGTTGGCTACCAGGTGCGGTTTGCAGATAAAACTTCAGCAACCGCCTCAATCAAGCTCATGACCGACGGTATTTTGTTGGCAGAAACTCAGCGTGACCCACTTTTGAAGGCTTATGACACCATCATCATTGACGAGGCTCATGAGCGCAGTCTGAATATTGATTTTCTTTTAGGTTATTTAAGGCAGTTATTGCCCAAGCGCCCTGATTTGAAGGTGATAGTCACTTCAGCAACGATTGATGCCAAGCGTTTTGCAGAGCATTTCGGCTCAAAAGAGCATCCCGCACCCGTGATTGAGGTCAGCGGCCGTTTGTTTCCGGTCGAACTGCGCTACAGACCTTTGCTTGAGATGGGCAAGAAAGATCCCAAAGAAATCCCAGATGCGGTGTTAGATGCCATCTCTGACCTGTGGCGGGATGGCCCTCATTCCGCAGGCGACATCTTGGTGTTCCTGCCAGGCGAGCGTGAAATTCGAGATTGCGCCGAGGCGATTCGTAAAGACCACGTCCTGAACCAACGTTTTCGTCCTGATGTTCTAAGCTTATTTGCTAGACAGTCAGTAGGTGAGCAAGAAAGAGTTTTCCAAAGCGAAGGTGGTCGTCGCATTGTCTTGGCCACCAATGTTGCCGAAACATCCTTGACTGTGCCGGGCATTCGTTTTGTGATCGATGCGGGCTTAGCAAGGGTCAAGCGCTATTCCTATCGCAATAAGGTGGAACAACTCCAAGTAGAGCCGATTTCACAGGCGGCGGCAAATCAACGCGCAGGCCGTTGTGGGCGAGTTTCAGACGGTATCTGCGTTCGTTTGTATGACGAGGCTGATTTCAGTGCCCGTCCAAAATTCACCGACCCTGAAATTCTAAGAAGTTCATTGGCTGCCGTAATTCTTCGGATGCGCGCCTTAAAGCTTCCAAAAATACAAGAGTTTCCATTTCTTGAGGCGCCTTTGGGTCGAGCGATTGCCGATGGTGTGCAGTTATTAGAAGAATTGGGTGCTATGGAGTCTGATGGTCCAAGGCAGGGCGCACTAACACCGATCGGTAAGCAATTAGCAGCTTTACCACTAGACCCAAGAGTGGGGCGCATGCTCTTGGCCGCAAAGGAGCACCAAGCGCTGAGAGAGGTTTTGATCATCGCTACTGCCATGGCCACACAAGATCCAAAAGATCGTCCAATGGAGTACGCCCAAGCAGCTGATACCGCTCACAAGGTCTTTGCTGACGAAAGATCCGAGTTTTTATCATTTGTTAAGTTGTGGGATTGGTATCAGCAGGCGCTGGTTAATAAACAAAGCAATCGTCAATTAGAAAACCTCTGTAAGACGCACTTCATTTCGCCCAGAAGAATGCGTGAGTGGCGTGATATTCACGGACAGCTTCACCGTTTATTGATTGAGCAAGGTTGGAAAGAAAACCAAACACCAGCCACCTTTGAGCAGATCCACCTTTCTTTATTGACTGGTTTACTTGGCAATATTGCCAAAAAAACCGATGATGAGAAACATGGGCCAGGCATCTACGAAGGCGCTCGTGGAATCAAGCTAACCGTTTGGCCAGGTTCAACGATTGGTAAAAAGGCGGGTGCCTGGATCTTGGCATCAGAACTGGTTGAGACCAGTCGACTCTTTGCCAGAACGATTGCTAAGATTGAGCCGCAGTGGGTAGAAAAAGTTGCCAGCCATCGCATCATCCGCTCATGGAGTGATCCATTTTGGGATACTCGCCAAGGTGAAGTCATGGCGCACGAGAGAGGCACACTTTATGGTTTACCCATCTATCACGGTAGAAAGATACGTTTCTCACCCAAAGATTCTCTAGAGGCCCGTCACATTTTCATACAACGAGCTTTGGTAGAGGCTGATTTATTTGGTCAAGTCGAAGCTGCTCAGGCTCAAAAGCAAGGTGGAGCGATCGGTGGATTTTTTTGGCATAACTTAAGCCTTGTCAAACAAATCGAAGCCATTGAGCATCGCTCTCGTCGTCAAGATGTCTTGGTAGATGATCAGTTGCTATTCGCCTTTTACGATCAACAGTTGCCTAAAACTGTTTTCTGCAAAGCAACTCTTGAAGCATGGCTCAAAGAAGACTCTAAGAATGGTATATCTCTCAAATTAGATAAATCAGATTTGATGAGGCATGAGGCTGCGGGGGTGACTTTGGACCGTTACCCAAAAACCATGAAAATGGCGGGCACTGAGTTGCAACTCAGTTATCACTTTGAGCCGGGTAGCCCGAAAGATGGGGTAACCATGGTTATTCCATTGACTTTGCTAAATCAAATCGATCAACGTCGATGTGAATGGCTAGTTCCTGGCTTGGCTACAGAAAAAACCCAGCTCTATCTCAAATCATTGCCACAAAAATTGCGTCGTTACTGCGTGCCGTTGCCTGATTACGCCAAGAAATTTGTTGAGCGTACATCTGAAAAAAATACGTTTGGCGACGGTGATTATTTAGATGCTTTGATTGCAGACATGCGTGAGCAAACTCAAGTGCAAGTGCAGCGGGCAGATTTTCGACCAGAGAACCTCCCATTACATTGTTTTATGAACTTCCGCTTGGTTGATGAGTACGGTCGACAAATTGACTTAGAGCGTAATCTAGGTAAATTAAGGGCAGAACATTCTCAAGCAGCCAGAGAGGTTTTTCAAGAGGTTGCTGCAAGTGCGGTGCATCAGCTCGCTGCACCATCAAACAACAATTCTTCTAATGTTGCTTCATCTGTCTCATCGGGCGCCAAAGATTCAAATACCAAAGTTGTGATTGCTCAAACCGACAATATCAAAGATTGGTCTTTTGGCGCACTTCCAGAGATGCTGGAAATCAAGCGTGGTAAACAAAGTTTGTATGGTTACCCAGCCTTGGTTGATCAAGAAACGCATTGTGATATCGAAGTTTTTGATGACCCGGAGGTAGCAAGAAAAGCTCATATCCAAGGACTGCGTAGATTGTTTGCGCTTCCCATGCGAGAGACCATCAAAGCTTTGCATAAACAGTTACCTGGGGCCAGAGATTTAGGGCTCTTGTTCATGAATATTGGCAATGCTGAAGACTTGATCACGCAGGTGATTGACTTGGCTATTGAGCGATCTTGCTTGATGGAGCCATTGCCAACCAACGCTGATGAATTTAAGCAACGTCTTGATCTTGGTAAGCCTAAATTAGCATTGATTGCCCAAGAGATTGGTCGACATGCCTTAGCTGCACTTCAGGCCCATGTCGACTTACAAAAGCGTATGGCTCAGTTAAAGGCTTTATCAAGCAATGCGCATGCTGACGTGACAACTCAAATTCAACAACTGATTCATCCTAAGTTTGTGAAACAAACCCCGTATGAATATTTGGTTCATTTACCAAGATATCTCAAGGCTGCCTCGATGCGGATCGATAAGATCAGGCTTAACCCATCCAGAGACGCTCAACTTCAACAAGAATGGCAATCATTACAGCAACCTTGGATGAAGCTTCTTGCTGCACAAAAGGCTTATGGGTCGTCGATAGATCCACGTTTGAATGATTTCAGGTGGCAATTAGAAGAGTTAAGAGTTGCTTTGTATGCTCAAGAACTTAAAACGCCGACTCCAATGTCCTCAAAACGTCTGCAGAAAATTTTAGATAGTCTTAAGAAGTAAGCCTCATTTCTTTGAGGGGTTTTCTCAACTGTATACTTATAGAAATCATAAATAAGGGTGAGGCGCATGGTTACTTTTGATACCTTAAAGTTTTACAAAGAAATGTCGAAGGCTGGAATGGAAGAAAAGCAGGCCATCACCATATCTAAAGAACTTCAAGAAATATTTAGTCAAAATTCAGACCATTTAGCAACTAAGAGCGATATACGAGAAGTTAAGATGGAGCTAAAGGGTGAAATTCTCTTATTGCGGTGGATGATTGGATTTGTCATGGCTGCTATTGTTGCCTCATTGATTCAGCATAATTTCATTCATTAATGACCATGCTTAAAGGACTTCCCGATAGCCAGTTTGTTGGCCAAGCCACCAAACGAGATTTCAAAAAAGTATCATTTGAGTTAAAAGCTGCAATATTCGAGGTGAAGACTGAAATCAAGGCATTGAAGTGGATGCTTGGAACCTTCGGCGTCATTGTGATGGTTGCCATCGTTCAGCATGGCTTTGTTCATTGAGCAAATCTGATTAGATTTTGTGGGAAATCAATAAATCTATTGTGGTTTTAGGAGTTTTGGCATTTTGGGTCTTAAAATCTCAAGATGCACAAATCATTCAATTTAAAACTCATTCTTCCTAGTTTTCTAACTTTGCTGCTGTTAATGTCTGGGCTCACAGCTCAAGCATCAGAACCTGTCAAGCGCACAGCCATTGTTCTCAATTCAGGTGAAGCCAGCGTCAGCCTCATCGACATGGATAAAAGAGCGGTTTATAAAACCTTTCCGATCGGAAAGGAGCCTCATCATTTGATGATCACACCAGATCAAAAATCTGTTTTAGTAGCAAATGCGGCCGGCGATGACGTGGTTTTTCTAGATCCAAAAACCGGCGATATCCAATCACGCTTACCCAACATCATTGACCCATATCACATTGGCTATTCTCCAAATAAGAAGTGGTTTGTTGCTGCGGGCAACCGATTGGACAGGGTAGATATTTATGCTGCCAAAAATCAAGAGTTAAAGATGGTGAAAATTGTCAAGGCTGCGAAAACACCAAGTCATATTGCCTTCACCAGCGACAGCAAGCTCACCTTTGTGACTTTGCAAGATTCTAATGAATTAATTGCCATCGATCTTGCTACACAAGAGATTGCTTGGAGAATGCCCATCGGAAAAATGCCCGCGGGTGTTTGGATGACCCCCGGAGATAAATATCTATTGATTGGCTTAACGGGCTCTGATCTAGTACAAGTGGTGGATTGGAAGCAGCAGAAGATTGTTAAAGAAATTAAGACTGGTAAAGGTGCGCATAACTTTAGACCTTTGGGCGATAAGCGCCACATCTTTTTAACGAATCGTGTTGACTCAACGATCAGCATCATTGACATGGAAAAGCTGGAGAAAGTTGCCGATATCAAAGGTTTACCGTCTGGCCCAGACTGTATGGATGTCACAGCAGATGGTAAAGAGCTTTGGGTGACTTTTAGATTTGCCAAGAAAGTTGGCATCATCGATATTGCTAGTCGAAAATTAATCAGCACCATTCCAGTGGGGAAGAGCCCTCACGGTATTTTTTTCCACCCTAGTGCGGCTTGGGAGTAAGACTTGAAATTAGTCACCAGTCATCATTTTCATTTGAAGAAAATTGCTGCGGTATTATTTTTTTCAACCAGTGCTCATGCATCGACTTGTGAAAAACCAATTTACCTGACTTTTGATACTGGCAATATGGATGTTGCTGACTACGTTGTCGGAATATTAAAAAAGCACGATGTTAAAGCCACATTCTTTTTGGCCAACGAAAAAACCAAGCGTGGTGATTATTCTTTGGATGATTCTTGGACTGAGTTTTGGAAGTCATTAAAAAAAGATGGCCATGCTTTTGGTAATCACACCTACCACCATACTTATTTTGTTAAAGATGCAGAAAATAACTCTGCTAAAACCAAGCCTCAATTTGGTCCTCATGCTGGTAAAACCATCACCACCAACCAAAGTGCGCTCTGCAGTGAATTGCAATTGGTGAATGATCGTTTTCAAAAAATGACGGGCTCCCCCTTGAATAAAATTTGGAGGGCTCCTGGTGGAAAAGTATCTCCAAATTACATTGAGATGGGTCATATTTGTGGTTATACCCATGTTGGTTGGTCGGACGCTGGTTTTCTAGGTGATGAACTTAGTTCTGAGAGATTCTCAAATCAACACCTTCTTGATAAGGCCCTTAAATCCCTTCGGCCAGAAGATGTTGCCATGGCTCATTTAGGGATATGGTCCAGGAAAGACCCTTGGGCCCCAGCAGTTTTAGAGCCCCTCATCGTCGGTTTGAAGAAAAAAGGCTATTGTTTCGATACTGTTTTAGGGATTCAGCAGCACCGGCAAATTTCTAGAATAATGAAGCCATGAACACCTTATTTACCTGGTATGCCAGCACCCAAGAGTGGTTAATGCAGGAATTAGTCCTGCCTATCCTCTATGCATTCGATGGGATGGGGTTTGCTGATGACGCCATCGGTGGTCTTGATTGGTTTATGTTGGGGGTCATTCAGATCCTATTGATTGCCCTGGTGCTTCGTCCGCTTGAGAGTTTTTGGCCGGCTGAAGTCAAGGATTCCAATGCAAATCAAGTAACACCAAAGGCTGTTTGGTCAGATGTCGTTTACACATTGATTCATCGCTTGGGTATTTTTAAATTGGCTTTGTTTTTTATTTTCTCAGGTTTATTTTTTTGGTTTGATGCTCAACTTCATGATCTTCGCTTCATTCAGCTAACTGTTGAATCTTGGATTCCAGGAGTAACGTCAATTCCGTGGGTGAGCTTTCTGATTTACCTGATCATCCTTGATTTTGCCGAATATGTTTACCATCGCTCATCTCATCGCTTTTCGTGGTGGTGGCAATTGCACGCCTTACACCACAGTCAGAAAACCATGACGGTCTGGAGTGATAACCGCAACCATGTGATGGATGATTTGATTCATTCAGCAGTGTTTGCACTGATTGCTCTTTTGATTGGAGTTGAGCCGATTCAATTCTTATGGTTGATTGTTATTAGTCAATTGATTCAGAGTTGGCAACACGGCAACTTAAAGTTTGACCATGGATGGTTTAAATATATTTTAATTTCGCCGCAATTCCACCGCTATCACCATTCAATTGGTTTGGGTCATGAAGCGCCGGGTAAGCCAGGAGTTTTAGGCGGATGCAATTTTGGGGTTTTATTTCCCTGGTGGGACATGTTGTTCAAAACAGCCATTTTTTCAAAAGAGATTCACCCAACCGGTGTGAGGAATTTGGATGTGTCTGAAAATTTGGTGACTCATCAGTGGCAAGGTTTAAAGCATTCGTGGCGAGAGCTCAAAAAGATAGTTTAGTTTTTAATCAGTAAAGGTTTTTGTGTTCAGAGCTCTTGGTTTATCAATGATTGGCTTAATGCATCCAAAGATGCTTTGGTTAAGCCTACGTCCTTTTTTCTTTGTCAGTATTGCGTGGGGTATCTTGTTTTTCTTTATTTGGGAACCTACGTTAGAGATCATCAGAGTTTTTGTCACCACTTCATTTCTTACCGCTTGGATTGCTGATGTGATGTCTGCTGCTGGATGGGAAGAGATCAGGGCAGTGATGGCCCCATTGTTATTGGTCATGGTTTTAATTCCATTGATCACAATTTCTCTTTTAGTATTTGTTGCATTTACATCAATCCCTTCGGTAGTAAATCATCTTTCAAAGCAAGCGCATTATCAATCTCTTCATCAAGCCAATGCAGGTGGTATTTGGGGAAGTATTGCCTATGCATTGATATCGACCTTTATTTGCTTTTTCTTTTTATTGATCACATTGCCCATTTGGTGGATTCCACCCATGGTGGCTATCTTGCCCCCATTACTTTGGGGTTGGCTAACCATGAGATTGATGAGCTACGACGTCCTGGCTCTTCATGCCAGCGCAGAGGAGAGGGACGCATTGATTGCTGAGCATCGCTGGCGTTTATTGGGTATGGGGATTATTTCTGGTATGTTGGGTGCTGTACCCACATTCTTTTGGGCAACATCTGCGATGGCAATGATTTTCTTTCCGATTGTTTCTTTCTTTGCCTTGTGGATTTATTCTTTAGTTTTTATTTTCTCAGCACTTTGGTTTGCCCACTATTTATTAAATGCATTGCGTGACTATCGAATGACTAATGGAGTTGTACTAAATGACGCATAAAAATTTCCGGCTCATCGTTGTCGGCGATGAAATACTTTCTGGGAAAAGACAAGATAAGCACATGTCAAAAATGATTGAGCTCCTCAATGAAAGAGGTCTATCGCTTCATCAAGTTGAATATGTGGGAGATGACCGCGAGGCAATCACAGCGACTCTCAAAAGGAGTTTTGCAACCAATGATGTGGTTTTCAGTACCGGTGGTATTGGATCTACCCCGGACGACCATACACGCCAGTGTGCGGCAGCAGCCTTGAATGTGCCTTTGGCCTTACATCCTGAAGCCAAAGAATTGATCACACAACGCATTAATACAACGGCTGAAGGGGATGCTGAGAAAGCCAGGCTATCAAATCCTGAAAATGTTTTACGATTGAAGATGGGCGAATTTCCAGTGGGCAGTGAAATCATCCCCAATTCATACAATCTGATTCCTGGATTTAGGATCAAAGAACACCATTTCTTACCTGGCTTTCCAGTCATGGCTGCGCCGATGATGGCGTGGGTATTAGATGAACTCTATGCTGACCTGTTCCATTTAACCGACTTTGTGGAGAAAAGTTTCATCATTCCTTTGGGTATGGAGGCCAGCTTGACCACTTTGATGGAACAGATTGAGGCCACGCATTCAGGCGTGAAGGTCTTCAGTCTTCCTTCGGTCGGAGATCCCCGCAAGGGCGGTGTTTTTGCTAAGCGTCATATTGAATTGGGTCTAAAGGGTTCTTTATCTGAAGTTAATGAAGCTTTTCCCTTTCTGACGCAAGGTGTTTTAAAATTAGGTTTTGAAGTTCATGATTTGCCCCAAGCTGGTGATTAATTGGTGCTTTGCTTGAACTTAGTGCATTAATGCACCAAAAAAGTGCATTAAACTGATTTGTACATGGTTTATTAACCTAAAATACTGATAAGTAAATGAGGCGTGTCTTTTGGCATGCTTTGTGCATAGTTTTGTAATAAGCGGGTCGCATCTTCCTTACGGGGTGATGTGACTGATTTGAGATCGTACCAACAGGAGATTTGCATGACAACGAAGACCGTCGCTGATGTAATGAAGCTTGCGAAAGAGAAAGAAGTTACTTTTGTTGACTTCCGTTTTACAGATACCAAAGGTAAAGAGCA
>JBEIOY010000014.1:0-14931 GCA_040377355.1 Burkholderiaceae bacterium
CCTTTATTTATAAGTGTGATGCAAAAGTACCCAACTTGGCACGACCCAACCCCGGAGTAAGCATGAAAAAATTTTTAGGTTTCTTATTTGTATTGGTTTTACTTTTCTGCCTTTACACCTGGTTGGTTTTGACTTGGAGCTATTCAGCTGGTGAGCGTGCCGGGTATGTGCAAAAGTTTTCCAAAAAAGGTTGGGTGTGCAAAACCTGGGAGGGTGAGTTGGCAATGATCAACATGCCTGGCACTTTGAGTGAAAAGTTTAACTTCACTGTTCACGAGGAGGCGGTGGTCAAAAAAATCAATGAAAGCATGGGCAAGCGCGTTTCATTAGTTTACGAAGAGCACGTGGGCATTCCAACGACATGTTTTGGTGACACAGGCTATTTTGTCAAAGACATACTGATTGTTGATTGACTACTTGGTCAGGATCAATTTTCTGTATTTGGTGATTCTCAGTCGATAGACCTCACCCTCATGCGCAATGTCCAAGTAATTGGACTCGCCCATCAATTCTTTGCTATCAATTAATTTAGTGGCTGCTTTTTCTACTTCTCTTGTGAAGAAGTGATTATTTTCTTTAGTCATAAGACGCTCTTCTTTTGAAAGAAGAATCCATTCTAAAGCATCAAATCAATACTCAAAATAGGGTTTAAGTTTTGAATACCTCAAACTTTTTGATTGAAAATTCTTTTTTTGTAAAGATAGATAACTGCTTTGGCCAAATAGATAACAATCAAGGTGCCAACCAAATCGCCAATGATCATCACCCCCAGATCCTCAAAGAACAAGCTTTCTTTATTGTGAACCGAGTACCACGCTTGGTGCATGAGCGGGCTGACAACGGAAAAAACAAAGACGCAGTTAAGTAATTGCCTTGAATCAAGCGAAGAGAGATCACTGCCCGAGTTCTTGTTTGGAAAAACCAATAGCTTGGCAACATAGGGCGCAAGACCGCTGATGATTCCTGCGCCGATTCCTAAAATAGGATCCTCAAAATAGAAGCCAAGACTGATAGCAATAGAGGCGATTGCAATGCCCAGGGCCCCATTTTTATCTAAAAGTAGCGTTAGTAACAGCCTTAATCCTGCCGGTAAAAAAACCCAAGAAACCCCAAGTGAAAATGAAAATGAGCCCATGACATAAGAGTTAATTAAAAAGCTTGCCGCATAAAGAATGGCAGCGACGCTGATCAGGGCGGGGCTTAGAAAAATAGACGGGAGCATTGTTGTAAATATAACAAATTGCCGGTTAATTTATTACTAAAAACATTTAACTCAAATTTAATATTCTTTCCAATAATTATGGTTACAATTTGAAGTACGTAGTGTTCTACGTACAACCATCCAACAATGATTGATAAGGAGCATCACTTGAATAAAGCAGAACTCATTTCCGCAATTGCAGAAGAATCTGAATTGTCAAAAGCCAAGGCTGAATTTGCATTGAATTCAGTTATGGATAACATCAAAAAAGCTGTTACAAAAGGTGATAGCGTTCAGTTGATTGGTTTTGGTACTTTTGGTTCTGGTAAGCGTGCTGCACGCATGGGCCGCAATCCAAAAACTGGCGAAGCAATCAAAATTGCTGCTGCCAAGACAGTTAAGTTCTCAGCTGGTAAAGCATTTAAAGATGCAGTGAATAAGCGCAAGAAGTAATTCGCTGATTTGCATTATTAAAAAGCCCAGCTTCGAGCTGGGCTTTTTTTACGTCTCTTATGTGATCTGATTGATTGCTTCAAAGGCCTTTAGCTTTGAACAAGCCTTCGGTGGCGATGAATGCTCATCAAAATACCAATACCAATGCCCAATGTCACCAGAGCGGTTCCACCATAACTGATGAATGGTAGGGGGACGCCCACCACGGGCAAAAGGCCACTGACCATGCCCATGTTAACAAAGGCATAGGTGAAGAAAATCATTGTTACTGAGCCCCCCAGCAATCTTGTAAACAGCGTTGGCGCATTGGATGAGATAGAGAGACCTCTTTGAATCAAAGCAACAAACAAGCCCAATAAAATGATATTGCCAAGCAATCCAAATTCTTCGGCAAAGACGGCAAAAATAAAATCAGTGTGCTTTTCTGGAATGAACTCAAGGTGCGCTTGAGTGCCGTTGAGCCAGCCTTTGCCAAAAAGCCCGCCAGAGCCAATCGCAATAATTGATTGAATCGTGTGAAAGCCTTTGCCAAGCGGGTCTGAGCTGGGGTTTAAAAGAGTGCAGACACGATTTTTTTGATATTCATGAAGCAGGTACCATTTCACTTCTGGTTCGCATATATAGCCTCCAAAAATGATGATCAATAAAATACCGAGGGTGCCAGCGCCCACCACTGGAATGATGTACTTCCATGGAAAGCCCGCAAGAATGATCACGTAAAGACCGGATGCCAATACCAGCAGTGCCGTGCCAAGGTCTGGCTGCCTGCCAATCAGGGCAACAGGCAAAATGAGCAATAAAGCTGCCACACCATAATCCCAAGTCTTTAAGACGCCTTCACGACGTTGAAAGTACCAGGCCAACATCATTGGCATTGCAATCTTCATGATTTCTGAGGGCTGTATCACAATGCCAACATCGACCCAGCGACGGGCACCTTTTCTAATCAGACCAAAAGCCGCTACTGCAAGAAGTAAGGCAATGCCAACGGTGTAAATCCAGATCGCAGATTTTTCTAGCCACTTGGGCGGAACTCTAGAAACAATTAACATCACGCCAATAGAAATAATCAGATTACGTGCTTGATCAACAAATTTGACATGAGTTCCGCTGGTGGCCGAGATAAATGTGACGATACTGATAGCCACAAGGGCCAGAACAATCAAGCCTAAAGTTTTATCTAGGCCGCGCCAAAGAAAATCAATTTTATGAATTAAGGAGCGCTTTTCCATTCAGGAACCTCCTTAGGCCAACGACCTTCAAGATAGTAATCAAGTGCACGTCTTGCAATAGGGGCCGCGTGAGCTGCACCGAAGCCAGCATTTTCAACAATCATGGCAATGGCAATTTTCGGATTTTCTGCTGGAGCAAAGACGACATATAAAGCATGGTCTCTTAAAAATTCAGGTGTAGCGCCGTGGTTATAGTTTTTGGCATTCAGACTGTAGACCTGTGCCGTTCCAGTTTTACCTGCGGCGTTATAACTAGCACCTTTAAATACCGCTGCAGATGTACCAAATTTATTCACATCAACCATGGCGCTGGTAATCACATCAATATTTTCTTTCTTTAAATCAATTTTGTAGCTTTCTTTGGCCGTGGTCAAAACACGATCTTTGGTGATCGGGTTTTCAATTGATTTAACCAAGTGGGGTTTCATCACCACGCCTTGATTGGCAATATTGGCTGTGGCATGAGCTAATTGCAAAATGGTGAAGCTGTTGTAGCCTTGCCCAATACCTAAAGAAATGGTTTCACCCTCAAACCATTTTTGTTGCTCCACTTTTTTAAATGCTTTTTCTTTCCAAGCAGTTGAGGGCAGAATTCCACGCGCTTCACCCTCAAGATCAATCCCGGTGATTTGACCGAACCCAAGCGGTTTCATAAAATCGTGCATAGGGTTGACGCCCATATCACGAGCTAAATGGTAGTAATAAGTATTGCAAGATTCCACAATTGATTTAGCCATATCGACTGTGCCATGACCACCCACTTTATCGTCTCTGAAGGTGTTGTTGCCGAGAATAAAATAGCCAGGATCCGCAATTGATTGACTAGGAGTGCGTTTGCCGGTCTCAAGAGCTGCTAATGCCATGAACGGTTTATAAGTTGATCCTGGGGAATAGGTGCCCTTTAATGGCCGGTTATAAAGAGGCTTCTCCAGAGATTCATTCAGGTCCTTCCAGGTACTTGCATCAATGCCCTCAACAAAATCATTCGGATTGAAATTAGGCTTTGAAACAAATGCGAGGATGTCACCGGTTTGCGGCTCAATCGCCACAAACGCACCCCGCCTTTTTCCATAAAGCTGCTCAACCAAAGATTGAAGTTTTATATCCACCGATAGCACTAGATTTTTACCTGGTGTAGAAGAGGACGATGAAAGTGTTCTGACTGCCCTTCCGCCGGCAGTGATTTCAACTTGCTCAAACCCGGGGAAGCCTCTGAGCGCATGCTCATAACTTTGTTCAATGCCAACCTTACCAATGTATGGCATACCCAGTAGATTGATATTTTTTCTTTGTGCCCAATTCTCATCCATGCTTTTGTTGGACTCAAGTTCGGCAATCAATTTTTCACGATCTTTCTGTGAAACTCTGCCAATATACCCAATCAGATGTGAGCCAAGCTCGTCATATGGGTATTGTCTAAATAGGCGAGCTTGAATTTCAACTCCAGGAAATCTGAAGCGTTGAGCTGTGAATTTGGCAACCTCTACATCGCTTAGTAAAGTTTTGACCGGGAAAGAGTCAAAAGTTTTTGACTCTGCCACCAACTTTAAAAAGTTGCGACGATCTTTGGGTTGAATATCAATGACTGATGAGAGTTGATCAAGCAAATCATTTAAATTAATTTCAACTTGTGAGGGGTTGATCTCTAAGGTGTAAGCAGAGTAATTGCGGGCGATCACAATGCCATTGCGATCATAAATAAGACCACGATTTGCTGGAACCGGAATCAAAGCAATGCGATTATTTTCTGCTGCAAAAGAGTGCCGATGATGAGTGAATACTTGTAGCCAAACGAATCTTAATAAAAGTATTGAAAAGCAAATCAATACAAAAATCATGGCAACAGAAAGTCGATCTTGAAATGACTTAACCGTTGGTTGAGAGTGATTAAATCGATTCATGAGCCGTCAATTAAATCGGACGGTTGAGGTCAACGTCGGTTGGTCTACGTTGTGGCGCTAACAATAGAAAAACTGCTATGGGCCACAGAAGGGCTTCAATAAAGCCTGAGAAAAGACTCGACCATGCCCAGAATGGAATTTCACCGGCAGCAATCCAGCGAATGATCAGTGGCCAAATGGACGCGGAGATGAAAAGAGGCAAGAGATGCAAGGCTTGCTGAATGCGCGTAAAGCCCATCACACGCCTTTGCCAAAAAATACCAAAGTAGGCAACCAGCGGGTACATGAACGCATATTGACCCAGCAAGTTGCCATTGTGAACATCCATGACCAAGCCCAAACAAAACGCCCAGATCACGCCCACTTTTCTTGGTTGATGAATCGTCCAAAACACCAAGCAAATTAATAACCAATCAGGTACCCACGGCGCATTGCCAAGCGGTAAGAAGTTAAGCAAAGTTGCTGCCAATAAACTAAAGGCAATAAAAAGCGGATTCGCAGGACGAAGGATGTAGCCGCTTTCAATCATGGCTTGCCTCTGTATAAACGATTGGACTTGGCGTCAGTTTCTTTTAAATTTTTATTGACCTCTGGCTTAGGACCAAATCCAGAGTCGTAGAAAAGAATCATCACATGGCGAAAGCGATTCACGCCACCGACAGGCGAGCAGTAAACGTAAGCAAAATTCTTATCGACGTTGCGTTCAATTTTATCGATGGTGGCAACGGCAAAACCGGCAGGATATACGCCATCAATACCGGATGTCATCAAGACGTCGCCAACTTGTAAATCGCTCACTGCGGCCATGTGTCGCAACTCCAGTGGTTGACCCCTGCCGTTGCCATGAAGAGCGCCTCTGAGGCCATTTCTAGCAACTTGAATTGGAATCACCATGTCCCTGTCATCTAACAAAGTCACTTCAGATTTGTTTTCCATGACACGCACAACTTGCCCAATGATGCCCTGATGATCTGAAACCGCTTGCCCTAAAGAGATATTGTCTGCTGCACCCCGATCAATCACAACGCGTTGAGACATTGGGTTAGAAGGGCTGTATAGAATTTGAGCAAGCAAAATCTTAAAGCGAGATTGTTCTTGGATGCCAATCAGTTTCCTCAATTGCGCATTTTCAGACATGAATAGTTCTGATTGATTGGCTAAAAGTGTTAATTCAGCCACCCGTTTAGTTAGAAGCTCATTTTCAACCTCTAGAGAGCCTTTGCTGGTGAGGTAGTCGTAACTTGCCACCAAAGCATTTCTGGGTATTTGCATGGCATATTGAAACGGGGTGAGCAAGTAGCTGGCAATCGAGCGCACTTCATTCAGTGCTTTTAATTGATGATCCATGACCATTAATACAATGCTGACCAAAAGACAACCAGCCAGCTTGATGAGAGCTGGCGTGCCTTGTTTGAAGAGAGGAGGAGGGCTAAGCTGCAATTAAATCTTTCTCGCTGCTTAGCAAACTTATTCTTGTGAGAATACGCCGCCTAGCTTGTCCATGCGCTCAAGCGCAATGCCTGAGCCTCTGACCACACAGGTCAATGGATCTTCGGCAATATGAACAGGCAGGCCAGTTTCCTCAAGCAATAGTCGATCTAGATCGCGAAGCAAAGCGCCGCCACCAGTCAACATCATGCCGCGATCAGCAATGTCAGAAGCCAATTCTGGAGGCGTTTGCTCTAGGGCTACCTTTACAGCTGTCACAATTTGATTCAACGGATCGGTCAGGGCTTCTAGAATTTCATTGCTGGTCACTGTGAAGCTGCGTGGGATACCTTCAGACAGGTTGCGACCACGAATTTCCATGTCTCTCACTTCTGAGCCCGGGAAGGCTGAGCCAATCGTTTTCTTGATTGATTCAGAGGTTTGCTCGCCAATCAACATGCCGTAGTTACGGCGAATGTAATTAATGATGGCTTCATCAAACTTATCACCGCCAACACGGATGGAGCCTTTGTAAACCATACCACCGAGGGACATCACGCCCACTTCGGTTGTGCCGCCACCGATATCAACCACCATTGAGCCAGAAGCTTCTGAAACCGGTAAACCTGCGCCGATGGCCGCAGCCATTGGCTCTTCGATCAAATACACCTGTGAAGCGCCTGCGCCCAAGGCAGACTCACGAATCGCGCGTCTTTCGACCTGTGTTGAGCCGCAAGGCACACAAATGATGATTCTTGGGCTTGGTTTGAGCAATTTGGTCTCATGAACCATTTTGATGAATTGCTTGAGCATTTGCTCGGTGATTGTGAAATCAGCAATAACACCATCTTTCATGGGGCGAATTGCCTCAATATTGCCTGGAACTCGACCAAGCATCTGCTTGGCTTCCTTACCTACGGCTAAAATAGTCTTTTTGCCGTTCGGACCGCCCTCTTGACGAATCGCCACAACCGATGGCTCATCAAGGACAATGCCCTTATCACGCATATAAATAAGGGTGTTTGCGGTACCCAAATCAATGGCTAAATCATTAGAAAAGTAGTTGCGAAAGAGACCAAACATAATATAAGTAGGAAAATAGATTAATTAATACGTTAATGAACCCTTTAATGATACCGTAGCAGGACAAATGAATCTCGAAGATGTTAAGCGCATAGCGCATTTATCCCATTTATCGCTCTCTGAAGACGAAGCCAAGGCCACTTTAGCCCAGCTGCAGAAAGTTTTTCATTTGGTGGAGCAAATGCAAGCCGTTAATACCGATGGGATTGAGCCTTTAGCTCATCCTATTGAACAAATCATGGCCATTGCCCAGCCATTGCGCGAAGATGTTGTCACAGAGCTAGATCAAAGAGACGCTTATTTAAAAAATGCACCCGCTGAACATGAGGGTTTATTTCTTGTGCCTAAGGTGATCGAATGAGCTGGCACACCAAAACAATTGCAGAATTATCAAAAGCACTTCACTCAAAAGAAGTGAGCAGCCAAGAGCTCGCGAATTACTTTTTAAGTCGCATTGCTGCATCGAAAGAACTGAATGCATTTGTTGATGTGAGCGTTGAGCAAACCTTGTTGCAAGCCAAGGCAGCTGATGCGCAATTAGCCGATGGCTCTGCAACAACTTTGACTGGCGTGCCGCTGGCACACAAAGATATTTTTGTTACCAAGCATTGGAAAACAACGGCCGGCTCAAAAATATTGAATAACTACATCAGTCCATTTGATGCGCATGTGGTTGCCGAGCTTGGGGTTGGTCGTGCGGGCATGGTTTGTTTGGGCAAGGTCAACATGGATGAATTCGCCATGGGCTCTTCAAACGAAAGCGCTTACGCAGGCCCCACTAAAAATCCCTGGGATCTCACACGAGTACCGGGTGGTTCATCAGGTGGTTCGGCTGCAGCAATTGCTGCGGGTTTAGCGCCCGCTTCAACTGGAACAGATACTGGCGGATCAATTCGCCAGCCGGCAGCGTTTTGCGGTATCACAGGCATTAAGCCTACCTATGGCCGAGTTTCACGTTACGGCATGATTGCTTATGCGTCTTCTCTTGATCAAGCTGGCCCAATGGCAAAGACCGCAGAAGATTGCGCCATCATGCTCAATGCCATGGCGGGACATGATGCAAAAGATTCCACGAGCTTAGAGCGCGCCAAAGAAGATTACACAAAAGCACTTGATAAAACTTGGTCTGGTGAGCCAGGCCTGCCTCTCAAAGGTTTAAGAGTCGGTTTGCCTAAAGAGTATTTTGGCGATGGCTTGAATGCTGATGTTAGAACTGCTGTTGATGCTGCCATTGAGCAATTAAAAAAAATGGGCGCCGAGTGTGTGCCAGTGTCTCTGCCAAAAACAGAATTATCGATCCCGGTGTATTACGTATTGGCTCCCGCAGAAGCATCGAGTAATTTGAGTCGTTTTGATGGTGTTCGTTATGGACATCGTGCGGCAGAGTACGGCGATTTAACAGACATGTACAAGCGTTCAAGATCAGAAGGATTTGGGGCAGAGGTCAAGCGCCGCATCATGATTGGCGCCTATGTTTTGTCGCACGGTTATTACGATGCATATTATTTAAAGGCGCAGAGAATTCGTCGCATCATCGCGCAAGATTTTCAAAATGCGTTTGATGTCTGCGACATCATCGCAGGACCGGTTGCGCCAAATGTTGCTGGCAAGCTTGGTGAAAAAGTTTCTGATCCAACACAAATGTATTTAGAAGATATTTATACACTTTCACCAAATTTGGCAGGTTTACCAGCTATGAGCGTGCCATGTGGTTTTGGTGATCACGGTATGCCGGTGGGTTTGCAATTAATTGGTAATTACTTCTCAGAAGCCGCCTTGCTGCAAGTGGCACATGCTTATCAGCAAGAAACCAGCTGGCATCAAGCCCAATCACCTTTTGCAGTGAAAGGTGGTGCGTAATGAAATGGGAAGTCGTGATTGGCATGGAAACCCATGCGCAACTAAGAACAAATTCAAAAATATTCAGCGGTGCATCGATTGAATTTGGCGCTGAGCCAAATAGACAGGCATGCGCAGTTGATTTGGCTTTGCCCGGTGTTTTGCCAGTCTTAAATAAGGCGGCGGTTGCTCATGCGATTCGATTTGGTTTAGCTGTTGGCGCACGCATTGCACCAATGAGTATTTTTGCGCGCAAAAATTATTTCTATCCTGACTTGCCCAAGGGTTATCAAATCAGTCAATTCGAAATCCCGGTGGTGCAAGGCGGCAAGGTTCACATTGTTTTAGATGGTGTGGCTAAAACTGTTCAGCTGACCAGGGCTCACTTAGAAGAGGACGCCGGCAAATCATTGCATGAAGATTTTCGGGGCCCTCATGGTGAGTCATCCAGCGGCATCGATTTAAATCGTGCTGGTACACCGTTGCTCGAGATTGTCACAGAGCCAGACATGAGAAGCGCTGCAGAAGCTGTGGCTTATGCCAAAGCACTGCACAGTTTGGTGGTTTGGTTGGGCGTCTGTGATGGCAATATGCAAGAGGGATCTTTCCGTTGCGATGCCAACGTTTCCGTGAGGCCTGTTGGTCAAAAAGAATACGGCACTCGTTGCGAAATTAAAAATCTGAACTCTTTCCGCTTTTTAGAAGAGGCGATTCAATACGAAGTTCGTCGTCAGGTTGAATTGATTGAAGATGGTGGCAGGGTTGTTCAAGAGACGCGACTGTACGATCCAGATAAAAAAGAAACACGCAGCATGCGCAGCAAGGAAGATGCGAATGACTATCGCTATTTCCCGGACCCTGATTTGTTGCCATTGATGATTTCAGAAGAATGGATTGCCAAAGAGCGTTCTGAAATGACAGAATTGCCGACTCAAAAATCAGAGCGCTGGCAGTCTGAATTCGGTTTGTCTGCCTATGACTGCCAGGTGTTGACGCAAGAGCGAGCCACTGCTGATTTTTATGAGGACCTACTTAAAAAGGTGGGTAAAGATCAAGCCAAGGCAGCGGCTAACTTGATGGCTGGTGAATTTGCTTCTGCGCTTAATAAGGATGGCATCAGCGCTGCGCAATCGCCACTGAATCCTTCTCAGTTGGCTAAATTAATTCAACGCATTGCTGATGGCACGATTTCTAACAAAATTGCGAAAGAAATTTTTACAGCCATGTGGGATGAAAAAGCCACAGATCTTGATGCCGTTGATCGCATCATCGAAGCAAAAGGACTCAAGCAAATCAGCGACAGCGGCGCCTTAGAGGCCATCATTGACCAAGTGTTGGCGGCCAATCAAAAGTCGGTAGAGGAATTCCGCGCTGGCAAAGAGAAGGCGTTCAATGCTTTGATTGGTCAAATCATGAAGGCAACCCAAGGCAAGGCCAATCCACAGCAGGTCAACAAATTACTCACGGATAAGTTAAATCAATCATGACACAAGCAAATAATCAGGCGGCCGAACAACAAGAGCGCGAAGCCTTGGTGGCAGAGTGGCTTTTGGCGACACCAGGTTTTTTTGAAAGATATGCCGATTTATTGGCAGACATTCAATTAAAGAATCCTCATGGCGATCGCGCCATTTCTTTACAAGAGCGTCAGTTAGGTGTTTTGCGTCAACAAAATCAGGCTTTGAATCAGCGCCTATCAGACATGCTGCGCTTTGGCAGTCAAAATGATAAAACGCAGGGTTTGATGATTCAGTGGTTATCAAATTTATTGTCCGCTAAGTCTGAAGCCGACGTCAGGGCTGCTATCAGTGCTGGATTGGCTAAAATTTTTGACATTGAACAGGTTGAATTAATTGATGGCGATCATGTCAATTTTTGCGGCTCTCTAGATCAGTCCAGTGATGCCATCAAAGTTTATTTAAAGGGAAATATTCAGAGTCTGGCGGTGATCAATTTGGCATCGTTACAAGTTCAAATATTACTTGCTAGCCACAGTGTTGAAAAGTTCACCTCTGACATGGGGCGCGTTTACTTGGATCAAATCGGTGAGCTTGCTTTAGCAGCATTAACGCGCTGCAAAGAATAGGATTGAGCTAATCATGAAGTCTTTGCTCGCGCAAGAATACCTGCGTGAACTTCATGTGGTCAGGCAGGTGTCTCAGCACACGATTGCCGCCTACACAAAAGACCTTGACTATTTGTTGGCCAGACTTGATGAGCAGGGGCTTGAGCTCGCGGACGTTACTTCAGATCAAGTGCGGTCGTGGGTTGTAAAACTCCACTCGCAGGGTCAGGCTTCAAGAAGCATTGCAAGAATGTTGTCGGCTTGGAGGGGTTTTTATTTGTGGCTGGGCAATCAAAAAGGTTTGGTCAATAAAAGCCCTTTGAGTGATATCAAAGCGCCCAAACGAAACAAGCCTTTACCCAAAGCCTTGTCTGTTGAGCAAGCGATCAGTTTGGTAGAGAGTGCCAACAAAGAAAGTGTTCAAGCGGATGTTTTTTTAAGGGCAAGAGACAGGGCCATAGTTGAACTGCTCTACTCTTCTGGTTTGCGCTTGTCTGAATTGCTGGGCATTGATTTGAGTCCGATTGAAACCAAAGAGTATTCATCTGCTGGCTGGATTGATTTTGAAGCTGGCGAAGTGATGGTGCTGGGCAAAGGCAAAAAAAGAAGAACGGTACCCGTTGGCGAGGCAGCCCTTCAAGCATTGAAAGATTGGTTAGTGGTGCGTGCCAGTTACGCATCGACTGATAAAGGTGTGATTCAGGCGCTCTTTATTAATAAACAAGGCAAGCGCGCATCAGCTCGAACTATTCAGCAGCATTTGGCGGCGCTGGCAGTCAAGGCGGGATTGCCCACCCATGTGCACCCGCATATGCTCAGACATAGTTTTGCCAGTCACGTTTTACAATCATCAGGTGATTTGCGTGCTGTTCAAGAAATGTTGGGTCATGCAAGTATCACCAGTACGCAAATTTATACCGCCTTGGATTTTCAGCATTTAGCCCAAGCCTATGACTTGGCTCATCCAAGAGCTAAAAATAAGAAGAGTCAATAATGCAAGCGAGCATCACTTTAAAAGCGGGCAAAGAACGCCCACTCCTCAGACGACATCCTTGGGTTTATTCGAATGCCATTGAACGCGTAGACGGTAAGATTTATCCCGGCGCAACAGTTCAAGTGTTGGCACATGATGGCAAATTCATCGGCAAAGGCCTTTACAGCCCAATATCACAAATCAGGGTGCGGATCCTGACCTGGGATGAGGCCAAAACCATCGACCACGCTTTTTTTAAAGAGCGTATTTCTAAGGCCCTTGCGCACAGAGCGCAGTGGGTAAAAAACACCAATGCGATTCGTTTGATTTTTGGTGAGAGCGATGGCTTACCGGGATTGGTGGTTGATCAATACGCAGATACTTTGGTGTGCCAATTTTTATTTGTTGGCATGGAGCATTGGAAAGAGGCGATTGTGCAAGCGCTGGTTCAGCAAACAGCTTGCAAAGCTGTTGTTGAGCGATCCGATGCAGCCGTGCGCGCCCGCGAAGGTCTTGAGCCGCACGTTGGTGCGCTCTTTGGCCAAATGCCAGAAGCTCCCATTAATGTGAATGAATGCGGCGTGTTGTACAGCGTGGACGTGGTGCATGGCCATAAAACAGGGTTTTATATTGACCAAAGAGATAGTCGACATCTTTTAAGTGAGCTGTCCAAAGATAAAGAAGTGTTGAATATGTTTTGCTACACCGGCGGCTTTTCTTTGGCAGCATTGAAAGGCGGCGCAAAGCATGTCACTTCAGTGGACTCTTCGGGTGAGGCTTTGGCAATGGCGCAAAGACAGATGTTGTTAAATGGTTTTGATGAGCGTCGTGCGACATGGATTGATTCAGATGCATTTGCCGTGTTGACGCAATTAAGAAAAGAAGAGAAGCAATTCGATATCGTTGTTTTAGATCCTCCTAAGTTTGCCCCGTCCTCCCATCATTTGGATAAGGCTTTGCGGGCTTACAAAGAAATTAATCGTGCCGGTATGCAACTGTTAAAGCCGGGCGGCTTACTGTTCACGTTCTCTTGTTCTGGTGCAGTTGATTCTGCGCTATTCGAGAGAACCATTGCAATGGCGAGCGCTGAGGCAATGTCGCACTCAGGCAATACATCGATGGACTTTAGGTTGATGCAGCGTTTATCTTCGGGCGCCGATCACCCACTTTTAACGAGTTTCCCTGAAGGGGATTACCTAAAGGGCTTGTTACTTCAGAGGCTCTAGCCATCTGAACTAGATAGGCTCATAATTAATAGATTAAATAAGGATGCAAGCATGGCTTTGATACCAGTAACAATTCTTTCCGGTTTTTTGGGCAGCGGTAAAACAACTTTGCTCAAACATATTCTTCATGAAAATCATGGCAAAAAAATTGCTGTGATTGAAAACGAGTTTGGTGAAGAGAATATCGATAATGATATTTTGATTCAGGACAGTGATGAGCAAATCGTACAGATGAGTAATGGTTGTGTTTGCTGCACCATTCGCGGAGACTTGGTCAAAGCGCTGAACGATTTATTTGAGTCTCGCCAAGACAAGAAAATTCATTTTGATCGCGTTGTGATTGAAACCACTGGAGTGGCTAATCCTGGGCCTGTTGCTCAGACATTCTTCATGGATGATGAAATCGCCAGTCACTACATGTTGGATGCTGTTGTCACCTTGGTGGATGCCAAGCACGGCAATCAACAATTAGATCAACACGAAGAAGCGCAGCAGCAAGTTGGTTTTGCAGACAGAATTTTTATCACCAAAACAGATTTGGTTGATACAAAAGCGGTGGATCAGTTAAAGCGTCGATTGATGCACATGAATCCTCGTGCGCCAATCTCAGGCATTACTCAAGGAACCGTGTCTTTGGACCAGGTGCTTGATTTACGTGGCTTTAACTTAAATGACAAGCTTGATATTGACCCGCATTTCTTAGAGCAAGACGATCATGATCATGAAAACTGTGATCACGACCATCATGAACATGGCCCAGACTGTGATCACGACCATGATCATCAGCATGGGCACCAGCATGTTCAGCCTGTGCAATTCATGAAAAAAAGCCATACAGACAAAATTCAATCTTTTGTTTTTAGAAGCGATCGACCATTTGATTCTCAGAAACTTGAGGACTTTTTGGGTGGAATTTTGTCCGTATTTGGCGCTAAGATGTTGAGATATAAAGGTGTTTTGTATATAAAAGGCGGGGCTCGTAAAGTCATTATTCAGGGGGTTCATGAAATGATGGGCTCCGATATGGGCGCGCCTTGGGGTAAAGACAAAAAAGAAACCAGGATGGTTTTCATTGGAATTGACTTACCCAAAGACGTTTTATTGGGTGGCCTTGAAACATGTTTGGTGTAATCTTTCCAGATTAGGGTAGAATCCGCGCCCTGAGCCCTTATAAAAATTAAGTGGTATTGCGGCGCAATAAATCGCTTGTAAAGAAATTGCAAGAGTTTTAAATTTGGTGAAGTAAGACTAAAGTCCCGAAAGGACAGGAAATGAGCAAGAAAGCATTAACAGAAGCAGATATCGTAAAAATGCCTGAAAAGGATTATATGAATGCTGCTCAACTAGATTTTTTTAAAGCCAAGCTACTGGCTTTGAAAGCAGATCTTCTGCTGCACGCAAACGAAACCACTGAGCATCTTCGTGAAAACGTTTTAGTTCCAGATCCCGCTGACCGTGCAACGATTGAAGAGGAGCATGCTTTGGAGTTACGCACACGTGATCGTGAGCGCAAACTGCTTAAGAAAGTAG
>JBEIOY010000084.1:0-6280 GCA_040377355.1 Burkholderiaceae bacterium
GGAGCGGCAATGAAACCAGGTACTCTGGTTCTTGATTCAATGAAGGCCATGACTCGATTCACGGTCAAGGCGGTGACCATGTACAAAGCTGTAACGCCCAAATAAATTTCAATACCTCTGGAGGTTTCCTCTTGAGCTTGCATCGCAAACAATGTGAGTTCTGCGACAGACACAGCAAAAGCCACAGAAGAATTTTTAATGATGTTCATAGACTCTGAAGTCAATGGCGGAATCACAATGCGCAAAGCCATCGGCAAAAGCACATAGCGGTAAGACTGAGTGGTGGTTAAACCAACCGCTAAAGCAGCGTATCGCTGCCCCCTAGGTAAAGAGCCAATACCCGCTCTGACTTGTTCTGCAATGCGAGCAGAAGTAAAAAAGCCCAAGGCTAAACTGACCAATACAAATGAAGGGAACCCCTTCATCACAGGAAATAAAGCAGGTATCACGTGATACCAAAGAAATATCTGAACCAATACAGGGATATTTCTGAATAACTCAACCCACACAGTGCCCAAAGAGGCCAATGCTCTTGTTAAGAAACTATCCGGGGGTAATGTTCTTAAAGTGCCCATCAGGACACCCAAAATCATGGCCACAAAAAGACCCAGGGCTGAAACCGATAAGGTCCAGCCCCAAGCCGAGAACATCCAGTCTAAATAAGTGATTTCTCCACCGGTGCCAAAGCACACCGGCGAGAAATCTTCTTCTAAAGTACTTTTACAAAATACTTCCCAATTCCAAGACATCTAATGTGTTTACTTTCTACTGCTGATTACTTGGTTAGAGAATTGCTTCTATCGTTTTTACTTCTTTGCATACTCTTCAGCAGGTTTGTCGTTTGGATTAGCCCAAGCGTCTTTTGTACTTGCAGACAAAGCTAAACCAACTTTATTGCCTTTTGGTGGAATTGGTTGCAAGAACCACTTGTCCCACAACTTAGCCAATGTACCGTCTTTCATCATCTTCTTGATGCTGTCGTCCACAGACTTCTTGAACGCTGGATCATCTTTACGGATCATGATCGCGATTGGCTCAACTGCAATCACCTCACCAACGATTTTGAAATCGCCTGGGTTTTTAGCATTGGCAATGTTACCAGCCAAGATTGAACCGTCC
Organism: Burkholderiaceae bacterium; assembly: GCA_040377355.1. Classification (GTDB taxonomy): domain Bacteria; phylum Pseudomonadota; class Gammaproteobacteria; order Burkholderiales; family Burkholderiaceae; genus Polynucleobacter. The sequence continues at coordinate 1,120 of JBEIOY010000084.1, forward strand.
ATCACGAAGGCATCAGCACGACCAGACTCTAGCAACAAGAAGCTGTCAGCATGATCTTTACCAAACACTTCATCAAAGTTCACGTTGGCAGCACGCTCGTGCTTACGCAACAACTGAACGGATGTTGTACCTGTTGTTGTGGCTACTTTCTTGCCAGCCAATTGATTCAAAGAAGTGATGTTTGAGTTTGCTTTAACAGCAATACGAACTTCTTCAACATATGTTGTTACAGCAAAAGCCACGTCTTTTTGACGTGTTGCATTATTGGTTGTTGAGCCGCACTCAATATCCACTGTACCGTTAGCCACCAATGGCAAACGATTTTGTGAGGTCACAGCTTGATATTTGATATCTAGCTTGCTTAAGCTCAATTGTTTTTGCACATCACCTAAAACGCGTTGGCAAATTTCTACGTGGTAACCAGCATATTTGCCGTCACCCACTGTGTATGACAATGCGCCTGAAGATTCACGCACACCCATTGTTACTGTATTTGATGACTTGATTTTTGCCAAAGTATCAGCTTGTGCTGTGGCGATCACACCCAAACTCAATAATGCTGCAACCAAAAGATTCTTTTTCATTACTGCTCCTTCATTGTTATTAAAACGAACTGAAAACAGACCCAATCAGGCAAAAAAGCCGGATTTAGACTTTTTAGCAGATTTGCCTCATAAAAGGTAGAGGATTTGCCCTAGGATTGGGCGAGAGCCAGTTAAATACTCAAAATAAGTGAAAAAAACACTCAAAAGAAAAAACCCACTCCGAAGAGTGGGTTCTAATCAAACTAACTCTAACTGGCTAGGCCAGCGAGAAATTAGAAAGCGTGGTTCAAACCAATAGCGTATTGCTTAACTTTTGTGTTTGTTGTTGCTGTTGCATTTGCGCCTGTATCAATGTCAGCTTCGCCGTAAATTGCATAAGCAGTTGTACGCTTGCTCAATGAATAACGAGCACCAAATACAAAGCCGTCTGTATCACGAGCTGAAGCAGTTGCTGCAGACTTTGTTTCGCCAGTGCTGTATGTTGCGAACAATTGTGTAGCAGCGCCTACTTTACCGTTCACACCAACAGTCGTAACTTCACGCTCTGTTTTTGTGTTACCAATTGCTTCAACTGTGTCTTGTGTACCGTAAGATGCGAAAGCCTTAACAATACCGAAGTCATATGAAGTACCAATTACAGTTGTTTCAAATTCTGTATTGGTAGCAGCGGCTGCTGCAGTGCCCAATGTAGATATTGTAGTTGTGCCGTTACCTGTTGTTGGAGCTGCATAAGCAATAGCAGCAACAGATGTGTCTACTTTACGGTATGCGCCACCTAATGCAAATTTACCTGCAGAGTAGTTGGCAATCATCTCGTAACCTTTACCTGAATCTACATCAGTTTTGCCTGTTTCTTCAGTAGTTTTACCAGTCATCGCAACACCAAACTTCAATGCACCCATAGTTTGAGTCACTGAAATAGCGTTATGACGGTTAGCAAATACTGATGAGTTACCAGCCAACAAGTCACCAACTACGTTAGTAGTAGCGTTTGAGTTGTATGCCAAGGCGATGTCACGGATGAATTGGTTCTGTAAACCACCGCGAACTTCTAAACCACCAGCTGTTGAAATACCAGCCCACATTGCACGGTTACCAAGAACTGTCGTATTAACCCAGCCACCAGCTGCATCTGTGTTTGAGTTTTGTGCAGCTGCTGCACCAAAAGTAGCACCACTCGCCGCGTTTGTACCTGTACCAATACCTGTTTCAACGTTGAAGTTGGCTTTCATACCGCCACCTAGGTCCTCAGAACCACGCATACCCCAACGGCTTGTTACGTCACTACTTTGCTGGATACCTGTAACAGTTGTTTTAACTGAAGCACCAGTAGCGATTGTTTTTACATTTGACTCAACACTTGAATAACCAGTGTCAATAGAACCGTAAACAGTCACTGTTGACTGAGCTTGTGCTGTACCAGCAACCATTGCTAGTGCTGCTGAAGCGATTAATAATTTTTTCATTCGTAAATCTCCAAAAATGTGAAATAAACGTACCTAGTTAATCTAGGGACCTAGTCATACTGCAACAGGTCATTGGCTCTTATTATGTAGTTGCGGGGCTGCGGGGGTGTTTCTCTGTCGATTTTTGATACAAATTCACATAGTGTTGCATCTACGCAACAAATCATTTTTAAATCGCTGTATTTCAAGAGAAATTAGGTGTTAAATACATATTAACCCTAATAAAAAAGGTATTTTTGTCACATGGCAAGCAGAGAATTCCTGAAAATCATGAAATTAGCCCGTTCTGGTGATGCTTTGGCGCAACAGAAAATAGGCCATATTTATATGCTTGGGGACGATGGAGTGCCCAAAAACTCTCAAAATGCTTTGCTTTGGCTTGAAAAATCATCCGTAAGTATCGGATTTAATGAAGAAATATTTAATTTCGTGGCTGATCATCTTGAGCTCAAGATCAACCTCTCTTCAAGTCAAGCGCCCTTTGCCTGGAAATGCCTTTTATTAGCTGCTAACGCTGGGCACACCCGCGCCAGATGGCTGATGGCACAAGCCATCGCTCAATTTGCACCTCAAACAAATCAAATATCTGAAACACCCATCACTGCTTTGGCATTTGCACAAATGTCTGAAAAAAATTGGAGTGATGCTGGTGGCCTTGAATCATTTCGCGCACTCGCTCATCGTTATTTAGAAGAGCTGGCCGACTTATCTTCTTTCAATGAACAAGCTTCTGCTAAAAAATTACTGGCTCAATGTTTGCAAGATGGTCGCTTGGGTACATTGGATGTTGATCGCTCAAAAAAAATCATCGCTTCATTGGCTACTCAATCCAATGACCTGGGATTGAGTAGCTTACTGTCTTTAGGTTTCTCTTTCAGTCAAGGTGTTGACGCCAGTTTAGTGCCTGCATTGAAGATGCACTTACCCAGCTTACTCAATAGCAAAAAAAAGCAACAGGAACACCTGCCCATTTACTGGGCAGCATGGCAACAACTACAAAATGTTGATGCACTAGAAATTGCTGCTGAGCTGGGTCATGTCCCCGCAAAGCTCGCCATGGGCTTGCGTCTTGCCAAATTAGACACAACAGTTGATGAACTCATTGGTGACGATAAAAACGATTCAACAACCACCGAATCAAAAACAAATTCTGGTAATGCGCGCTTAAAGCGGGCAGTGTATTGGCTCAAACTTGCTGCCAACCATGGTGAACGAGAAGCTTGGTACGCATTAGGTCTGATTAATCGCATGCCGCAATACTCTGGCTACAGTGCTGAAGACAGTGATACATATTTTGATAAAGCAGCGGACCTAGGTCATCCACAAGCTCAATACCGCAAAGGTGCGGCTCTTTGGCGCAAACGTGCACAACTGTCAGAGCCAGTTGAAGGCCTACAAGCCTCTTATTGGGTATGGCATGCCACACAACAAGGAGTACCAGAAGCCCAAGAATTACTTTATAAAATCATGGAAAGTCATTCCAATCCCAAGAAAAACGATTGGCATTCATTAGCTAGCGCTGTTGCTCAAGCCATGGCTGAAAACTCTCATCGCCTCACTGGAGAAATACTTCTCATGTGTCATCGGGTGATTGTGGCGAATCAGTTAAATTTATCGAAAGCAGAATTGCTGCTCGCTGACATTGCAGCCATCCAACATGAACATGGTGCAGTGGTAGACATCAGAGCAGAACTGCCGCGCTCAACACCACGACTGATTCTGATTGAAACGCTTGAACAACGCAAAGCATTGATGATGGCTAGCAAAGCATTTGCCAATGCAGAACTTAGTAACAGCTTGGATGAAGGTAATTTAAGACAGCGACGTTATCGCTTAGAGAAACTTGTGGAAATGGTGCAACTTTAAGCAATACCAATTAACTGGCTGCAGCTGCTTCAGCCTCTTCTTCTGCAGGATCCAACTTCTTCTCATAGAACCTGGCCACAAAAATACCCAATTCATACAAGATGCAAAGTGGAATGGCCAACAATAACTGCGATAACACATCCGGTGGCGTCACAATCGCAGCAATCACGAAGGCGCCCACAATTACATAAGGGCGGATTTCTTTAAGCTTCTTGATTCTGACCATGCCCAGCTTCACTAAGACCACCACCACCACAGGCACCTCAAAGGTCAAGCCAAAGGCCAAAAAAGTGGTCATCGCAAAACTCAAATACTTATCAATATCGGTGGCCATATCAGCACCCAAGGGTGCGTTGTACATCGCCATGAATTGAAACACTGTTGGAAACACCAAGAAATAAGCAAATGCCATACCGGCGATGAACAATAAATAACTGCTGGTCACAATCGGTAGAATCAATTGGCGCTCGTGCTTATACAAACCTGGCGCAATAAAAGCCCACAACTGATACATGATCACTGGCAAGGCCCCCAAGAATGCTACCAACATGGTGACCTTCATCGGCACGAAAAATGAACCCGTGACGTCGGTCACGATCATCTTGCCGCCACTCGGTAATGCATCAAGTAATGGCCTAGAAAATAAATGGAAAATATCTGGCGCCCAATAAACTAAGCTCAAAAATACCAACAACAAAGCACCCACCGCTTTGATCAAGCGATCGCGCAGCTCAAATAAATGAGACAGGAATGTTTCTTGGATTCCGTCTTCTTTATCTGCTTCAGGTGTTTGATTTTGTGACATGGTTTAAATAGTTGCGCTCTTAAAAAAATGATTTTGGTGTTTTTTGCTGACTCGCAGCACGACGAAAACGCTTCACTCTTGCAGCGCCTGATTGAATCTTTGTTTTCACACCAGTATTGCGCTTGTACCACTGAGGCATCGCTGTTTTCTTCACGCCCCAGCTATCGCGACCTTGGCGCACATTGGTTTTAGGCTCACGTACCGCATAACCACCGTTATCCGCAAAGTCATCGTATTCATTTAAATAGCTGCTGGATGAACTCAATGATTTAGAGTCATCATCGGATAAACCTTGCTTGGCCTCATTCAAGGTACTACCAACATCATTCATGCTGGACTTCACATCTTGCATGGCTGAAGTTGCAGCCTCTTGCATCTTCCTCAGTTCATCCAACTCCACCTGGCGATTGACTTCACTTTTCACTTCAGCCATGTAGCGCTGAGCACGGCCCAATAAATTACCCGCCATGCGAGCAACC
>JBEIOY010000026.1:0-12637 GCA_040377355.1 Burkholderiaceae bacterium
TTGATTCCGTGGATTGATGTGCCTGTAGAGCATGGTCAAACCAAAGAAGAATGGAAGGGCGGTTCTGAGTGCAACAAGATTCTTGGTAACCCACCATTCAGAGCAGCAGGCAGCATTCCAATTGATGGCTTGTGTGTGCGCATCGGCGCAATGCGCTGCCACTCACAGGGCTTAACTATCAAGCTCAAAAAAGACATTCCTTTGAGCGATATCGAAGGTATTTTGGCCAGCGCCAACGATTGGGTCAAGGTGGTCCCAAATGATCGCGAAACCACTGAGAGAGACTTAACGCCGGCAGCAGTGACTGGCACCTTGACTGTGCCCGTAGGACGTTTGCATAAGTTAGCCATGGGCCCTGATTATTTAGGTGCATTCACAGTGGGCGACCAGTTGTTGTGGGGTGCCGCTGAGCCATTGCGTCGCATGTTACGTATTTTGTTGGAGCGTTAATTTGTATTTTGCGCGGTTCGCATCTTTCTCACGTATAGCACTTGGATTAGTTTCAGCGATTTTTGCTGGGCAAGTGCTTGCCTTAAATTTAGGCAACTTGAGTATCCAATCAAAAGTTGGCGAGCCACTCGATGCGCAAATATCAATTCAAATAGATCCTACTGAACTTTCATCAATCAAAGACATTCAAGCGTCTTTGGCCAGCCCTGAGATGTACCAACGTTTGGGCATCACTTCTTCTGCGGCACAAGCACAATTAAAAATCACAGTACTCAAGGGCTCAAAAGAAGAGCCCACAGCAATCAGAATTACTTCAGATGAAGTATTGAAATTAGCCGCCAATGAAATTTTCTTAGATGCCTTGGTAGAACTTCGTTGGTCTGTTGGTTTGGTGCGCCGCGTATACACATTGATGGTGGCAGATCAGGCGCGTGTTGAAGTAAAGGCTGGCGAAACTTTGACCGAAATTGCCAGCAAGCTGGTGGCCAATTTTGATGAGGCAAATCTTGATCAAGCATTGATTTCTTTGTACAGAGCTAACCCTCAAGCATTCGCAGGTGGCAGCATTCATCGCTTGTTGGCTGGTGCTGAATTAAAGATGCCTAGCCAAGCGATGATTCAAAGTGTGCCCAAAGAAGAAGCCAAAGAAATTATCCAATCTGCAGATGCTGCCTATCGCTCGGGTAAAGGTAATTTGCCATTGAGTACATCGCCAACAAGCAAGGATAAGGAACCACCAGTTGTTGTAGGTGATCGACTTAAAGTCGGTCCTGCAGCAGGTTTAGAAGGCGAGGCCAATCGCCGCATGGAAGAATTACTGGTTCAAGAAAAAGCTTTGTCAGAGGCCAAGCAAAGAATTGTTGAATTAGAAAAAAATATTGCAGATCTCAAGAAGTTAATCCAAAACCAAGCCTCAGATCAATCAAAAACTGAAGGGATTGATTGGAAAAATCAGACAGGCCCTTTGGCCATTGTCATATTTGTGTTCTTGGCAATTTTGGTTTTATTAAAACTTTCGAAAGGTGAAGCGAACAAAGTTCGTCAGTCTGCCAATTCAGTTTCTAAGCCAAGTTCAGGGAACTTCTCTCAGGCACCGAATGCAGTTCCTGAGCAAGCAGCTAAATTATTCGCATCACTTGATTTAAATCTGGGTCCTGCAACATCATCGACTAAAACAGCCGCATATCAAACGAGTGGAACAGACTTACCTAATGCTGAGAGTCTTCGTGTCAAGCTGAATTTGATAAGAGCCTACATCACCATTGAAGATTTTGCTGCAGCAAGAGAAGCCATTCAGCAGGTCTTGGCAGTGAGCAACCAGATTGACCCTGAATTAACCATTCAAGCCAAATCATTGATGGCTGAAGTCAATCAACTCTCTTCCAAATAGCATGCGCATTGCCTTGGGTTTGCAGTATGACGGGTCTGCTTTCTCTGGCTGGCAAACCCAAAGTAACGGTCAAACAGTTCAAGATCATCTAGAGTTGGCTCTGGGCCGCTTCATTGGTGAATCCAGTGAGCCTGTCAAAACCATCACTGCCGGAAGAACGGACACTGGGGTGCATGCCTTGGGTCAGGTGATTCATTTTGATACCGAAGTTGTGCGACCAGACCTTGCTTGGGTCAAAGGGGTTAATGCTTTTTTATCACCCAGCATCACGGTGCAGTGGGTCAAGCCAGTACCCGATCATTTTGATGCCCGTTACATGGCTTTTGAGCGTAGCTACTGCTATGCCTTGCTCACTGGTTCAACACCATCTCCATTGGTCCATGGTAAAGCAGGCTTTCTAAATCTACCCAAGGGTAAGACCTTGGATGTGTCAACCATGCATGAGGCTGCGCAGATATTAGTGGGTGAGCACGACTTCAGTTCATTTCGCTCCTCTGAGTGCCAAAGTAAAACCCCCATTAAGACTTTGTACCAAGTGTCTGTGATTGAAAACGGACCTTGGGTTTATTTTATTTTCAGGGGTAATGCCTTCTTGCATCACATGGTTCGTAATTTGGTGGGAAGCTTGCTTTTGATTGGGACTGGCAAAGAATCAGCCGATTGGATGGGCAGCTTACTTGCCGCAAAAAATCGCCAATTAGCGGGCGCCACCTTTATGGCCGATGGACTTTATCTTCTTAGAGTAGGATACCCAGAGCAATTCGATATTCCTGAACCGAATTTGGCCAATAGTTTTTTACCAATCAATCTTTTAGGGCAGTAAGTCACGAATGGGTCTACTCAAGTACACCTCTGACAAAACCAGAATCAAATTCTGTGGTTTCACTCGTTCAAGCGATGTGGATGCGGCCGTTTCTTTGGGGGTCGATGCCCTAGGATTTGTGTTTTATGAGCCAAGCCCTCGGTATGTCAGCCCTGAAATGGCGGCTGCCTTGATTTCACGCATGCCAGGTGGAGTGGATGCGGTGGCTTTGGTGGTCAACCCCACGGATGAAGAGGTTTTGAGGATTCAGGAGCGGGTTCCGACGACTTTGTGGCAGTTTCATGGGGATGAGACCCCAGAACGCTGTCAAGAGATCGCCCAGGGCATGCCATGGCTCAAAGCCGCCAGAATCAAGGCGGGCTTCAACTTATCCGATTTTTCTCTACAATACGCAGATGCAGCCGGCTTTTTACTAGATGCCTTCGTTGAGGGCTATGGTGGGGGTGGGCATGTATTTGATTGGTCATTGATACCGAAAACATGGACAAAAGAAAACGCGCATCGGGTCGTTTTGAGTGGTGGATTGAACACGCACAACGTGGGTGAGGGCATTTCACACCTTAAACCTTGTGCTGTAGATGTGTCGAGTGGCATTGAAGTGGCAAAAGGCCAAAAAAGCCCTGAACTAATGAAGGCGTTTATTCAAGCAGTCCGGGATGCCGATCAAAGCATCTCATTCGTGTAGAGGTAACACTATGTATGATTTTCCAGACGTCAGAGGTCATTTCGGCCCTTATGGCGGTGTCTTCGTTTCTGAAACTTTGATGTATGCATTGACTGAGCTCAAAGAGACATATGCCAAGTATCAACATGACCCAGAATTTTTAGCAGAATTCCATTCAGAGTTAAAACACTTTGTGGGTCGTCCTTCACCGGTCTATCACGCCAAGCGCTGGAGTGAGATGCTGGGTGGCGCACAAATCTATCTCAAGCGTGAAGATTTGAACCACACAGGCGCCCACAAAATTAACAACGTGATTGGTCAAGCCATGCTGGCCAAGCGCATGGGTAAAAAACGCATCATCGCTGAAACAGGCGCTGGGCAACACGGCGTGGCAACAGCCACGATCTGCGCACGCATGGGTTTAGAGTGCATTGTTTACCAAGGCTCTGTGGACGTGGCTCGCCAAGCTCAAAACGTTTATCGCATGAAAATTTTGGGCGCCAAAGTGGTGCCGGTTGAGTCAGGCACCAAAACACTCAAAGATGCTTTGAACGAAGCGATGCGTGATTGGGTGACCAATGTGGAGGGTACTTTCTACATCATCGGCACGGTCGCTGGTCCTCATCCATACCCGATGATGGTGAGAGACTTTCAGAGCGTGATTGGTGAAGAGTGCAAAGTGCAAATGCCAGAAATGATTGGTCGTCAACCTGATTACGTGATGGCTTGCGTCGGTGGTGGCTCAAATGCCATGGGTATTTTCTATCCTTACATCGATGTACCCAATGTAAAACTGGTTGGTGTTGAAGCAGCTGGTCGTGGCTTGAACACCAAGGAACATTCAGCAGCATTGGTAGCGGGAACGCCAGGCGTGCTGCATGGCAACCGTACCTATTTATTGCAAGATGAAAATGGCCAAATTGCCGAAACACATTCTGTATCAGCGGGCATGGACTATCCAGGGGTTGGTCCTGAGCATGCATGGTTAAAAGATTCTAAACGTGCAGAATATGTTGCCGTAACAGATGATGAAGCACTCAAGGCATTTCATGACTGCTGTCAAATTGAAGGCATCATCCCTGCTTTAGAAAGCGCTCACGCCATTGCTTACGCTTGTAAATTGGCTCCAACTTTACCGAAAGATAAATCAATCTTGATCAATTTATCGGGAAGAGGGGACAAAGACATGCACACCGTTGCTCAAGAATCAGGTTTAAAGTTTTAGGAATATAGATGTCAAAGATTGCAAAAGTATTTGCTGATTTAAAAGCACAGGGTCGCAAAGGTCTTGTGCCCTTTATCACTGCCGGTGATCCTGAGCCAGACATCACTCTTGAATTAATGCACGCCTTGGTGCGTGGTGGTGCGGACGTGATTGAGTTAGGCGTGCCTTTCTCTGACCCAATGGCTGATGGCCCTGTGATTCAAAGAGCTTCAGAAAGAGCTTTATCTCACGGCACCACACTCAAGCACTGCATCGAATTGGTCAAAGAGTTTCGTCAAAGTAATGATCACACCCCCGTGGTCTTGATGGGTTATGCCAATCCTATCGAGCACATGGGCACTGAAACTTTTGTCAGAACTGCTAAAGATGCAGGTGTTGATGGTGTTTTGGTAGTGGACTATCCGCCCGAGGAATGTGAAGACTTTGCCAAGCAATGTAAACAAGCAGGCATTGATCCGATTTTCTTGTTGGCACCTACATCATCGCAAGAACGCATTGATCAGGTAGGTAAAGTAGCTGCCGGTTACATTTATTACGTCTCTCTCAAGGGTGTCACTGGGGCTGCTAATTTGGATACCCAAGCAGTGGCAGGTATTATTCCGCAAATCAGGGCAGCATCATCAGTACCTATTGCGGTTGGTTTTGGTATCAGGGATGCCCAGTCAGCTGTGGCCATTGGCAAGACAGCGGATGCGGTCGTGATTGGCAGTCGGATCGTGCAGCTTTTAGAAGAGGCGACCCCGGCACAGAGAGTACAATCACTAGAAGACTTTTTAAAGGATATCCGTAAGGCTTTGGATCAATAAATATGAGCTGGATTGATAAACTTCTCCCCCCAAGTATTCAACACTCTGACCCTGCGCAGCGTAAAACCGTTCCTGAAGGTTTGTGGATCAAATGCCCTTCATGCGAAGCTGTTTTATACCGCAATGACTTAGAGTCCAACATGCATGTGTGCCCTAAATGTGATCATCACATGCGCATCAATGCGCGTGAGCGTTTAGATAAATTATTGGATTTAGAGGGTCGTCATGAGATTGGTCAAGAAGTATTGCCAATTGATGCATTGAAATTCAAAGACACAAAAAAATACCCTGATCGTATTAAAGATGCGATGGATTCAACGGGCGAAACCGATGCCATGGTGGTTATGGCTGGATCGATTCACACGATTCCTGTGGTGGTGGCCTGCTTTGAGTTTGAATTCATGGGCGGCTCGATGGGTTCTGTGGTGGGTGAGCGTTTTGTGCGTGGTGCTCAAATGGCCTTGGAGCAAAAAGTACCATTCATTTGTATCAGCGCCACAGGCGGCGCTCGCATGCAAGAGAGTTTATTGTCATTGATGCAAATGGCCAAAACCAATGCGATGTTGGTGAAGTTGGCTCATGCAAAACTTCCCTTTATCAGCGTTCTAACTGATCCAACCATGGGCGGTATTTCCGCTAGTTTCGCTTTCATGGGCGATGTGGTGATGGCTGAGCCAAAGGCCTTGATTGGCTTTGCTGGTCCGCGTGTGATTGAACAAACAGTTCGCGAAAAACTACCAGAAGGCTTCCAGCGTTCAGAGTTCTTGATGCAAAAGGGAGGCATTGACATGATTGTTGATCGTCGCCAAATGCGCAAAGAGATTGCCGATTTATTGGCGCTGTTGTTGAAGTTGCCAACAGATTCTGTTGTTTAAGGCCTCTAGCTCAATTGCCTGACACGTTTGACAATTTAGATGATTGGCTTAAACACCTAGAGACGGCTCACCCTGTTGGCATCGATATGGGCCTTGAGCGCGTCACGCGTGTCAAAGAAGCTCTACAACTCAATTTCCAAGCAGTGATTTTCACCGTTGGCGGCACCAATGGCAAAGGTTCTACTTGCGCTTTATTAGAGAGCGTTTTATTGGCCGCCTCTTACAAAGTTGGCTGTCACACATCCCCTCATTTATTGTCATTCAATGAACGTGCTCGGTTGAACGGCGAAAACGTGAATGATGCTCTTTTGCTCGAGCACTTCAAAGCAGTGGAGTTGGCAAGAGCATCTTTACCCAATCCACCAACGCTGACTTATTTTGAGTTCACCACCTTGGCCATCATGCATTTATTTGCATCAACTGATTTAGATGCTGTGATTTTGGAAGTTGGTTTGGGTGGGCGCCTGGATGCGGTGAACATGATCGACACCGATTGTGCGATTGTTACCAGTATTGATTTGGATCACATGGAATATCTTGGGAATACCCGGGAAAAAATTGCTTTTGAAAAAGCCGGTATTTTTCGCTCCGACAAACCTGCTATCTGCGCAGACCCAGTGCCACCTCAATCATTGATTGATCATGCAACATCGATTGGTGCTGATTTGTGGTTAATGGGCAAAGACTATAACTTTCAGGGCGATAAACAACAGTGGGGTTGGGCAGGGCGAGGCAAACGTTTTTCAGGTCTTGGCTATCCAGCACTGCGGGGTGCCAATCAATTACTCAATGCAAGCGCCGTGATTGCGGCCTTGATCGCAGTTAGAGACCGCTTGCCCGTGGGGGCTCAAGAAATTAGAAACGGCATGGCTTGGGTTGAGTTACCGGGACGTTTTCAGGTGCTGCCTGGGCAGCCCACCATCATTTTGGATGTGGCCCACAACCCTCATGCCAGTGCTGCTCTTGCACAAAATCTCGAAAACATGGCCTATCACCCCTACACGATTGCAGTTTTTGGTGCTATGGCTGACAAAGATATTGATGGCGTCCTAAAACCCATGATGGATAAGATTGATTTTTGGTATTTTTGTGATTTACCGACCCCCCGTGCGGCTTCTGCAGAGTCCCTGGCGACACGCTTGAGATCCTTAGGCTTCAAGGAGGGGGCTGACTCTGGCGTAGAGGTTTTTTCGAGCCCTGCTTTGGCCTATGAATCAGCCTTAAAAAAGGCAGGTGAGGGTGATAGAATATCGGTATTCGGATCCTTTTATACCGTTGCTGGAGTACTGGCCTACCGAAATGCAAAAGCTCATTAACCATGACACAACTTTGAACCGACAACTTAGCTGATGCGCCTACCGTTCCTTAACCGCCCAAGTAGTAAAAACAACACGCCCGTTGAGGATGGTCTAACAGAAGACCCAGAGCGTCAAAAAGCCAGACACCGATTGCTTGGTGCAGTTTTCTTAGTGACAGTTGCAGTCGCTGGCCTACCAATCATTTTTGATTCCAAGCCAAAGCAATATAACAACGACATTGCAATCCAAATCATTCAGCCTGGATCAAAAGACGAGAAAAAAGTTGAAGAGTCCAAAGAAGCTAAAGCCGCAGATTCAGCCACACCCTCGGCGCCAGTGACAACAACAGAAAACAAAGACACCAAAGAATCCAAAGAAGTAAAAAAAGAAGATCCTAAAACTGATAAACCCACACCAGTGGCTAAATCATTGGATAAGGGCGAAGAAGTTTTATCAATTCTTGAGAATCGCACCCCAGCAACTCCTTCGGCCCCAGGTTCAGGAGTTAATGCCAATGGTAAGTTTATCGTCCAAATTGGCGCATTCTCTTCCGAAGAGCGCGTCAAGAATTGGCAAAAGAAATTAACAGAACAAAAAGTCAGCAGCTACATTGAAATCAGAACCAATAAAGAAGGCGTCAAACTCCATCTTTTAAGATCTGGCCCTTACGAAGATAAGGTCAGCGCTGAAGCGGCTGAGAAAAAAATTAAATACATTGGTTTGAGCCCTAAAATTATTGAGCAAAAGCCACAGTGATTAAGGAATCTGAACAGTCATGAACCTTCACTTCACAGTTATTGACATAGGATTTTTTGCAGTACTTGCAATCTCAGCACTGTTAGGTATTTGGCGTGGTTTGATCAGAGAAGTTTTTGCCTTGATTGCTTGGGTTGCTGCCGCTTGGATTTCTTATCACTATGCGACTTGGTTAGCCAAAGAGTGGTTGAGCGGTGTACCTGGTGGCGAGATGACTCAGTTGGCCCTTGGCTTTGTGATTTTGTTCATTGTCACAATGATCATTTGCGCATTGATTGGCCGGTTTTTAGCCAAGCTCATGCAGCAAGCTGGGTTGAGCCCGATGGATCGTTTTTTAGGTTTTGCTTTTGGTCTCTTAAGAGGTTTGTTAGTCATTGTTGTGTTGAGCAGTCTCCTGTCATTGACTGGGGCGACGCAAACAAGCGAATGGCGAAAAGCTTGGACCTTGCCAGCAATTGAATTGCTCACTGGCATGACTCAAGCATGGTTACCGGATGAATGGGCTGCTCAGGTTTCTGGGCAGTTAAAGAAGTAGCTTTAAAAGATAGAGGTCTTTATGTGTGGAATTGTCGGGGCAGTTGGCAATAGTCCAGTGAATCAGTTGCTCTATGACGCACTGTTGCTTTTGCAACATCGCGGTCAGGATGCCGCCGGTATAGCTACCATGAACGGCAGTTCATTTAGCATGCATAAAGCCAACGGCATGGTGCGTGATGTTTTCCGAACGCGCAATATGCGCAGCTTGCCTGGCAATGCTGGTATTGGTCAGGTTCGTTATCCCACCGCTGGATCAGCGAGTAGCGAAGAAGAAGCTCAGCCATTTTATGTGAATGCCCCATTTGGTTTGATCTTGGCTCATAACGGCAACCTAACCAATGCACCTGCGTTGCGCGATGAGATGTTCTATCGTGACCGTCGTCACATCAACACCAATTCTGATACGGAAGTTCTTTTGAACGTTTTGGCCGATGAGTTGCAACGCGCCACTGACAGTATTGCTTTGGATGCTGCATCAGCATTTGTTGCGGTGACTAAAGTGCAAAAGCGCTTAAAAGGTTCTTACGCAGTGGTTGCCTTGATCGCTGGTTATGGTTTGTTGGCCTTCCGCGATCCATTCGGTATTCGTCCTTTATGCCTTGGCCGCATGGACACGCCCAATGGACCCGAATGGTTGATTGCTTCTGAGTCGGTAACTTTAGAAGGCTTGGGATTTAAGTTTGTCAGAGACGTGGCTCCCGGCGAAGCGATTTTTATAGGTCTTGATGGCCAATTACAAAGCAAGCTGTGCTCAGAGAACGCGTCGCTTAACCCATGTATTTTTGAATACGTTTACTTGGCAAGGCCTGATTCATGCATTGATGGCGTGACTGTTTATGACGTGCGCTTATTGATGGGCAATTACTTGGCAGAAAAAATTGCTCGAGAAACCGATGTATCGCAAATTGATGTGGTGATGCCAATCCCTGATTCAAGCCGTCCTGCAGCCATGCAGGTAGCCAAACTCTTGGGTGTGCCATATCGCGAAGGTTTCTTTAAGAACCGCTACGTGGGTCGAACCTTCATCATGCCTGGTCAAGCGATGCGCAAAAAATCAGTACGTCAAAAACTCAATGCCATGCGCTTAGAGTTCAAAGATAAAAATGTGCTGATTGTGGATGACTCGATCGTGCGCGGCACAACCTCTTATGAGATCGTGCAAATGGCGCGTGATGCAGGGGCTAAGAAGGTGATCTTTGCTTCTGCTGCACCTCCTGTGCGCTTTCCAAACGTTTATGGCATCGACATGCCAACCCGCAGCGAATTAGTGGCCTATGGCCGAACCCATGATGAAATCACCAAATTGATTGGTGCGGATCAACTCATTTATCAAGACGTTGAAGATCTTAAAAAAGCGGTCAGAGACATCAATCCTGCGATCACTAATTTTGATGCTTCTTGCTTTGATGGCAAGTACATCACGGGCGATATCACCGAGTCTTATTTGGATGCTCTAGAGGCCTCTAGAAACACTCCTAAAGCCTTGGCCGATCGTCAGCAGGGTGAGGCCACAGACTTTACCGGCTCACAATTACATTTACATTTGGCCTCTCAAGAGTAGTATTGAGTCATGAGCGATAAAAAACGACCACCTTTGGATATCAAAAACCTGCACACCGACACCTTGGGTGTGCGTGCTGGCGTGCGTCGTACTGAGTTCAATGAGCACTCTGAAGCCTTGTTTTTAACCTCTAGTTTTTGCTTTGACAGTGCAGCAGATGCTGCCCATGGTTTTGCGAACGCAGAAAAAGGTTTTATTTATTCTCGTTTCACCAACCCAACGGTTGCGATGTTCCAGGATCGCTTGGCAGCCCTCGAGGGTGGTGAAGCATGTATTGCGACATCATCTGGCATGTCAGCCATCATGACGGTGGCAATGTCACATTTGCAAGCGGGCGATCACGTGATCTGTTCGCGCTCAGTGTTTGGTGCCACCATTCAGCTGTTCAATAGTATTTTGAGTAAGTTTGGTATTGAAACAACTTACGTGGACATGGCCAACCTGGATTCTTGGAAAGCCGCGGTCAAGCCGAATACCAAATTATTCTATCTAGAGACACCATCCAATCCTTTAACAGAGGTGGGCGATATTGCGGCCATTGCAAAAATCGCCAAAGCTGCCAATGCACTTTACGTAGTGGATAACTGTTTTTGCACACCAGCCCTGCAAAAGCCATTAGAGCTAGGTGCTGATGTGATCATTCATTCGGCCACCAAGTACTTAGATGGTCAGGGTCGTGTTTTGGGTGGCGCCATTGTCGGTACAGAAGAGTTTGTTTTGGGTAAAGTGTTCCCCTATGTTAGAACCGCTGGACCAACATTGTCTGCTTTCAACGCTTGGGTTTTGCTCAAGGGTTTAGAGACTCTGAACTTGAGACTAGAAAAACAAAGTCAATCAGCCCTTGAATTGGCGACTTGGTTGGAGAAGCATCCTGCGGTTGAGCGCGTGTATCACCCAGGCTTATCTTCACACCCACAGTATGAGCTAGCCAAGAAGCAGCAAAGAATGGGCGGACCTATTTTGTCATTTGTGCTGAAGGGTGGCAAAGAAGCTGCTTGGAAAGTCATTGATAGCACCAAGCTTTTATCGATCACAGCCAATTTGGGTGATACAAGAACCACCATCACTCATCCTGCCACGACCACCCATGTGCGTGTCTCGCCTGAAGCACGCGCAGCAGCAGGCATTACGGACAGTCTGGTGAGGATTGCGGTCGGTCTTGAAAATATCGAAGACATTAAAAATGACTTGCTGCCTGGTCTGGGCAAATAAGTCATCAAAAGTATAAAAAATCAAGAAGTAAAAAAACAGAAAAACTAAAATAGAACAAAAAAAGGAAGCTTAAAAAGCTTCCTTTTCTGCTTCTAGGTAGGCAAGGCTTGTGTACTTACCAATGTTGCCATCAAACCCTTTGGTGCGCTTTGCATATTTCATCACGCGCGGGTCTTTGAGTACCAGATTTTTTGCAGAGCTCGGGTCAAGGCCATCTTGAACTGCTTTGACACAAGTTTCATAAATGCCTGACATGAACTCGCCATACTCAACGAGCAATTCTTTTTTAGCGTTGCCATGCCCTGGAATCCAAAGTTGCGCACCGGCAGCTTGAGTCAACGCTTTATATGTTTTAAATGTGCCCACATATGAACCATCATCTATGTTTGCAATGCGCTCATCCATGGCAACATCTCCCACATAAGTGACTTTGTCTTCAACAATCTCCATGCAAATATCACCGGGGGTGTGTGCAACGCCATAGTGATGAATCTTGATCGTGACATCACCATACTTGAATGCATCACCATGATTGGTAACGTGAGTCGGTGGAATAACTTTGGTTCCTGCGGTGGCTTGATTGGTCCAGCGCTCCATCAGATTCTTCCAAGCATTACCTTCTACGCCTTTGATTTCTTTCATGCTGTAGGGGTGCGCATAGATTGGGATTGGGCCATAGGCCTCAACGAAGGCTTGATTACCCAAGAAGTGATCGCCGTGATAGTGGGAATTGAATAGGGCAATCACAGGTTTTTTGGTAAATGTCTTCATCATCCTGATGGCCATTTCACCAATCTGCACAGAGGCACCTGTATCAATCACCACGATGCCTTTGGGTGTATCGACAAATGTGATGTTGGCCATCATGCCTTGGTTTTCAGGAGTCGGAAAACCGTCGGGGGAGTAAATCATCCAAACATGTTTGCTGAGTTGTTTGATGGGGTGATCTTTGATGCGAGGCCCACGAATAAAATCTTCAGCAGCCCTTGCAAAATCAGTGATCTGAGGCAAAGCTAAAAGACCCACAGCACCTAAAGAAA
>JBEIOY010000047.1:0-8652 GCA_040377355.1 Burkholderiaceae bacterium
AGAAAGTTCTTTTCTATCAGCCATGAAAAATCTCAAAAATAAGCCAGCGCAGCAAACTTCGTTTCAAAAAACACTGATTGCTAGCATCGTTGCTACTTCTCTTTTAGGTTCTGGTGCAGCCTTAGCGCAAAACGCCCCAGCGACACCAAAGAAACCAAATATTTTGGTAATTTTTGGTGATGACATTGGTCAATTCAATATCAGCGCCTACAACAACGGCATGATGGGTTACAAAACTCCCAACATTGACCGCATTGCTAAAGAAGGTGCTTTGTTCACTGATTGGTACGGTCAGCAAAGTAGTACGGCTGGTCGTGCAGCGTTCATTACAGGTCAATCTCCTATCAGAACAGGCTTGACCAAGGTAGGTTTGCCAGGTGCCCCAGAGGGTATGACGGATAAAGACCCAACTTTGGCAGCTCTGCTCAAAGCACAAGGTTATAAAACAGGACAGTTCGGAAAAAATCACTTGGGCGATCGCGACGACATGTTGCCAACCAAGCATGGTTTTGACGAGTTCTTCGGTAACTTGTATCACTTGAATGCTGAGGAAGAGCCAGAAAACCCAGATTACCCAAAAAATCCTGAATTCAAAAAGAAATTTGGACCACGTGGCGTAATCCACAGTTTTGCTAATGGCAAGGTCACTGACACAGGCCCATTGACCAAAAAGCGCATGGAAACCATTGACGATGAAGTCAATGAAAAAGCCCTTGATTTCGTGACGCGTGCCAAGAAAGAAGATAAGCCATTCTTCATGTGGTGGAACTCAACCCGCATGCACATCTTCACACACCTCAAGCCAAGCTCAAAAAATAAAACTGGCCTAGGTATTTATGCTGACGGCATGGTTGAGCACGATGCTCATGTGGGTCAAGTGTTGGACAAACTCAAAGAATTGGGTTTAGACGAAAACACCATCATCATTTACACATCTGATAACGGTGCAGAAACATTCACATGGCCTGATGGTGGTACAACCATGTTCCGTGGTGAGAAAAACACCAACTGGGAAGGTGGCTATCGTGTTCCAGCGATGATGAAATGGCCTGGTGTCATCAAGCCAGGAACAGTGATCAACGAAATCGCGGCTCATGAAGATCTCTTAACAACTTTTGTGGCGGCAGCCGGTAATACCAAAGCAAAAGAACAGCTCAAAAAAGGCGCCAAGGTTGGCTCAAAATCATACAAAGTTCATTTAGACGGATATGACTTGGGCCCAGCTTTGAAAGGTCAAGCCCCTTGGCCTCGCAAAGATTTTATCTACTGGACAGATGACGGTAGTGTGGCTGCTTTGCGATATGAAAACTGGAAAGTAACTTTCTTAAAGCAAGAAGCTGAAGGCCTGAAGGTTTGGCAACAACCCTTTACACAACTTCGCGCACCAACTCTCACAAACTTAAGAATGGATCCATTTGAGCGCGCTGAACATGAAAACGCCATTGGCTACCAGCGCTGGTACTTGGAGCACATGTTCGCTATTGCACCAGCTGGTGCTTATGTTGGCAAGTGGTTGCAAAGCTTTAAAGAATTCCCACCACGCCAAAAACCAGGCAGTTTCAACCTTGATCGCGTGATGGAAGCTGTTACATCGCCTCAGAAAAACTGATCATTTTGTAACTACCAATTTTTAAATCCATCCAAAGGCTCTGCATGAGAAATCATCAGAGCCTTTATTCTTGAAAGTCTTAGAACATGAAATCATATTTAATTCTTTTATCTTTTTTATTTGCCCAAGCAGTGCATGCAAATGCTGATTTGCCTTCTTGGCATGACACCAAAAGCAAAAAAGCACTGATTAGTTTTGTTGAAAAAACTACCAAGCCAGGATCACCGGATTACATTCGTCCAGAAGAGCGCATCGCAGTGTTTGATAACGATGGCACCCTATGGAGTGAACAACCATCCTACGCGCAGCTCAGCTTTGCGATTGATCGAGTCAAGGCCCTTGCACCAAAAAACCCTGATTGGGCCAGTAAGCAGCCTTTTAAAGCTGTTTTAGAGGGGGATCAGAAGGCCTTGGCTCAGGCTGGTGAAAAGGGCTTGATGGAAATCATTGCTGCGACTCATGCAGGCATGAGTCCTGAGGAGTTTCAGCAGATCGTCCTTGACTGGTTAAAAAATTCTAAACACCCAAAAACTGGTCGACCATACACCGAGATGGTTTATCAACCCATGCTCGAAATCTTGAGTTATTTGCGTCAAAACGGCTATAAGACTTTCATTGTTTCAGGCGGTGGTGTGGAATTCATGCGCCCCTGGACAGAGAAGGTTTACGGCATTCCTCCAGAGCAAGTCATTGGCTCATCAATCAAAACAAAATTTGTGATGAAAGACAATAAGGCCACCTTGCAAAGATTGACTGACTTTAATTTCATCAATGATAAAGAGGGCAAGCCAGTGGCCATCAATCAACACATTGGTCGTCGCCCAGTGATTGCCTTTGGAAATTCAGATGGTGACTTGCAGATGTTGCAATGGACCAGCGCTAGCAACAAACCAAGTCTTGGTGTGATCATTCATCACACTGATGGAGAGCGTGAAGTTGCCTATGATCGTCAGTCCCATATTGGCAAGTTAGACCAGGCTTTAAATTTGGCCAAAAAACAGGGTTGGGTCGTGGTGAGCATGAAAACTGATTGGAAGACAGTTTTCCCAAAATAAAATCAAAGAATGAGGCGGGACAAAGTTGATTGTGACTTGCAGGGGCTGGTCCCGCCAACAGGAATCGAACCTGTGTCTACCGCTTAGGAGGCAGTTGTACTATCCACTGTACTATGGCGAGAACGAAAAACAGGGCGCTAGCTTACCACCCACAGAGGGTGAGCAGAGTATTTGCAACATCGACCATCATCTCAGGTCTTAAGTAAGCAGCAAACACTAAAGCCAGTAATACTAAGATCAATCCCTTGATCACAATCGGTCGTTGTAAAAGTGACATCATCTCAATCTTGCTTATGACATGGCGGTGACGGAGCCCTGCGGTGCTCTTATCAATTCTTTTTCTTTGATAGGAAAATTTGCAAGAGCAGCAACAATGCTCAAACCAATCGCAATGATCCAAACAATGTTGTAAGAGCCTGTGACATCAAATAAATAGCCACCTAAATAAGCACCCACAAAGCTACCGATTTGATGTGAGAAAAATGCAAAGCCAGACAACATGGATAAATACTTCACGCCAAAAATATGAGCCACAATGCCATTGGTCAGCGGCACAGTTGAGAGCCACAAGAAGCCCATAAAGGCAGCAAATAGATAGACAGTGAATGCAGTTAATGGCAAAAGAATAAATGCAGCAATCACTATCGCTCTTGCTCCATAGATAAAGACCAATAAAAGATGCTTGGGTAATTTTTGACCCAACTTACCTGCGTAGTAAGTTCCGAAAATATTGAATAAGCCCACAAGCGCTAAAGCAATCGTGGCCACTTCAGGATGTCCTACCTCAGGATAAGTGACGGACATATCTTTGAGGTAAGGCGCTAGGTGCGCTCCAATAAAAACAATTTGAAAACCACAAACAAAAAAACCAAAGATTAATAATTGAAAGCTGCGTTGCCCAAAAGCTTCTTTGATGGCGTGAACGATAGTTTGATCGCTGCCAGTTTGCGCCGGTTGATAATTCTTTTCTCGAAGAATCAAACTCAAGGGCAGCATGAAGCTGGTGATGATGGCCAAAATAAATAACGTGTTCTGAATGCCAAAATGAGTGAGTAGCTCTTGCTCAACCGGAATCATAAAGAATTGACCAAAAGAACCCATCGCTGCTGCCATACCCATGGCCCAGACGCGTTTTTCAGGTGGGCAGTTACGGCCGATCACGCCATACACAACGCTGTAAGTGGTACAGGCCAAAGCCAAACCTATGATCACGCCAGTGCTCATCACAAAGCCAAAGCTACTTGTTGATAAACCTGATCCAACCAGCCCTAGTGTGTACAAAACGCCACCTAAAGCCATTACCTTATAACCACCAAAGCGATCAGCTAAACCTCCAAAGATAGGTTGCGACATACCCCAAACCAGATTTTGAAGTGCGATGGCAAGGGCAAAAGTTTCTCTGCCCCAACCATTGGCTTGAGTGACCGGTAAATTGAATAAACCAAAGCCATGTCGGATGCCTATGGCCAGTGACACAATCAAGCCTCCCGCAAGCAATACTTTGGTGAGACTTAGATCTGCGGCCTTACTTATTGCGCTGCTCACACTACACCTTTATTTTTTAGTGTCTGTATATCTGCAGCACTCATTTGTAGACGTTCTTTCAAAATCTCGTCTGTATGTTCACCCAGCATAGGCGGTGGTCGACTTTCAACCACAGGTGTTTCACTCATGCGCATCGGGCTGCGCACCAAATTAACTTTGCCAGCTTTTGGGTGTGGCATTTCCATTTTGAGTCCTCGGGCTATCACTTGCTCGTTTTCAAAAACTTCCTGGAAGTTATTGATTGGGCCACACGGAACGCCTGCTTGCTCAAGCGCATCGATCCATTCTTTTTTAGTTTTCTTGGCCACCATGGCGCTCAACATCGGCACCAAGGTATCGCGATGTCGCACACGTTCTGGATTGCTTGCAAAAAGAGGATCATCAGCCAACTGCTCTTGACCACCAGCTTTCACAAAATGACGATATTGACCATCATTGCCGCAAGCCACGATGATCCAACCATCCGATGCTTTAAACGTTTGATAGGGCACGATATTGGGGCTGGCATTGCCCCAACTCTTGGGGGCAACCCCGCTGGCCAAATAATTACTCGCCACATTGGCCATGGTCGCTACTTGAACATCCAATAATGCTAGATCAATGTATTGACCCACACCCGTGCGATCTCGATGCACCACAGCGGCCAAAATGGCGGAAGTGGCATACATCCCTGTAAAAATATCTGCGATGGCCACACCAGCCTTTTGCGGGCCACCACCCGGTAAATCTTCTTTTTCACCAGTCACGCTCATAAAACCACCCATGCCTTGCACGATGAAGTCATAGCCAGCGCGGTGAGCATAAGGGCCTGTTTGACCAAAACCCGTTATAGAACAATAAATTAGATCTTTTTTAAAGCTTTTAAGACTTTCGTAATCTAGGCCATATTTCTTTAATTGACCCACTTTGTAGTTCTCAATCACCACATCGGTCTCTAAAATCAGTTTTTTGATGATTTCTTGCCCTTCTGGGGTCGAAATATCCAAAGTAATCGATCTTTTATTGCGATTAATTGCCAAATAATAGGCCGCTTCGGAAGTATCTTGACCCTCAGAATCTTTCAAAAAAGGAGGGCCCCATTGACGGGTGTCATCACCTGCTTTTGGCCTCTCAACCTTGATTACATCGGCTCCTAGGTCCGCCAAGTTCTGCCCACACCATGGGCCTGCTAATACTCGACTGAGGTCTAAAATGCGAAGGTGATTAAGTGCTCCCATGGAAGTCATTTTCGCATGTGGATACAATTCTTCGCCATGGCAACTAAAAAAACAGATCAATACAGCGAATCGTCGATCAAAGTTCTCAAAGGACTTGAACCGGTCAAACAGCGTCCAGGTATGTATACCCGGACCGATAATCCATTGCACATCATCCAAGAGGTGATTGATAACGCCTCGGATGAGGCCCTGGGAGGTCATGGTCATCACATCGTGGTCACTATGCACACCGATGGCAGCGTTAGCGTTGAAGATGATGGTCGAGGCATTCCGGTGGGCATGCACCCAGAGGAAAAGCGTCCTGTCGTTGAATTGGTGTTCACGCAGTTGCACGCGGGCGGTAAATTTGAAAAAGGCTCTGGTGGAGCCTATGCTTTCTCAGGCGGTTTGCATGGCGTGGGCGTTTCTGTCACCAATGCTCTATCAAAACGCATGGAAGTCACTGTGTGGCGCGACAAGCAAATATCAACCTTGGCTTTTGAAGCTGGCTTTGTGATTGAAGCGATCAAAACAAAAATTGCACCGATGGGTGACCGTCCAAACGGTACCCGTGTCAGAGCATGGCCCGATGGTAAATACTTTGACAGTCCACAAATCCCAATGGCTGAGCTGCAAAGGTTGTTGCGCTCAAAAGCAGTTCTATTACCTGGCGTTAAAGTCACCCTCATCCAAGAGAAGGGTGGCGAGCCACAAACTTGGTTGTACACCCAAGGATTAAAAGGCTACTTGGATGAAGCCATGGCACAAAGTGGCCATAGTCCAGTGGTCATCCCCGCATTTGATGGAGAGCACTTCGCAGACCCCAATCGTCCTGGCGAAGATTCATTTGCTGAAGGTGAAGGCGCGAGTTGGGTGGTGGCATGGACTGAAGAAGGTGCACCGGTTCGCGAAAGTTATGTGAACTTGATTCCAACGCCTGCAGGCGGAACCCATGAGAGTGGTTTGCGCGATGGCTTATTCAATGCCGTGAAAAGTTTCATTGATATGCATGCTTTGCAACCCAAGGGCGTCAAGTTAATGCCTGAAGACGTCTTTGCGCGAGCCTCTTTTGTTTTATCGGCCAAAGTTTTGGATCCGCAGTTCCAAGGACAGATCAAAGAACGTTTAAATTCTCGTGATGCGGTTCGTTTAGTTTCAGGTTTTGTTAAGTCAGCCTTAGACCTTTGGCTGAATCAACACGTAGATTACGGTCGTAAATTAGCGGAGCTCGTGATCAAACAAGCTCAAGCAAGAACCCGTGCTGGCCAAAAAGTTGAAAAGAAAAAATCATCGGGCGTTGCAGTTTTGCCAGGCAAGTTGACTGACTGCGAGAGCGAAGACCTCGCAATGAACGAAATCTTCTTGGTAGAGGGCGATTCTGCCGGCGGTTCAGCCAAGATGGGTCGCAATAAAGAATACCAAGCGATTCTGCCTTTGCGCGGTAAAGTTTTAAATACATGGGAAGCAGAGCGCGATCGCTTGTTTGCCAACAATGAAGTTCATGACATTGCCGTGGCCATTGGTGTGGATCCTCACGGCAACACCGATCAACCAGATCTCAGTAATTTACGTTACGGCAAAATTTGCATCTTGTCTGATGCGGACGTGGACGGTGCGCACATTCAGGTTTTGCTACTCACCTTGTTCTACAAGCACTTCCCGAAACTCATGGAGCGCGGTCACGTTTACATTGCACGCCCACCGTTGTTCCGAGTGGATGCGCCAGCGCGAGGTAAAAAGCCAGCGCAAAAACTATACGCTCTGGATGAAGGCGAATTGAAAGCCATTGAAGACAAATTACGCAAAGAAGGTTTGCGTGAGGGTAGTTGGCAAATCAGCCGCTTCAAAGGTTTGGGTGAGATGAACGCCGAACAACTGTGGGATACAACACTCAATCCTGACACGCGACGTTTGTTGCCAGTTACCGAGGGTGCCTTGGGTGAAGTTGAAACAGTTAAAACCATGGACATGTTGATGGGCAAGTCTGAATCGGGTGCTCGCAAAACATGGCTTGAGGAACGCGGCAATGAAGTTGAAGCGGATATTTAAGCTCTAAAGAATAAGACAAGTCTATTAAGAAATAAGAAAATACCGAATGAGTAAAAAGAAAAAAAATCCGAATCAAGAGCCAGATTTATTTGCCGATATGGACGATGAATCTGAACCTGTGATTACTGCACCACGTGTCGTGCCGAACACTGCTGATGTTGATTCACTAACGCTTGCCACTTATGCTGAGCGCGCCTATCTTGATTACGCCATCAGCGTGGTGAAGGGCCGTGCACTGCCAGAAGTAGCTGATGGCCAGAAGCCTGTGCAGCGTCGCATTTTGTTTGCGATGAATGAAATGAATTTGCGCGCTGATGCAAAACCGGTCAAGAGTGCGCGAGTGGTTGGTGACGTATTGGGTAAATTTCACCCACACGGTGACCAGTCTGCTTATGACGCCTTGGTGCGTTTGGCACAAGATTTTTCATTGCGCTACCCATTGATCGATGGTCAGGGTAACTTTGGTTCTCGAGATGGTGATGGTGCAGCGGCGATGCGATACACCGAAGCACGCCTCACAAAAATTGCCAGTTTGCTTTTAGATGAAATCGATGAAGGCACAGTAGATTTCATTCCTAACTACGACGGTTCAATGCAAGAACCACGTTTATTGCCAGCAAGATTACCTTTTGTTCTTTTGAATGGCGCCTCAGGTATTGCTGTGGGCATGGCCACCGAAGTGCCATCACACAACTTAAAAGAAGTTGCCAGCGCAGCAATTGCACTCATGAAGAATCCAAAAATCTCTCATGACGAATTGATGTCCTATGTGCCAGGTCCTGATTTCCCAGGTGGCGCGCAAATCATTTCTTCTCATGCAGAAATTTCGCAAATCTATCAAACAGGGCGCGGTAGCTTAAAAGTCAGAGCCCGTTGGGTGATCGAAGACATGGCTCGCGGCCAATGGAAATTGGTTGTGACAGAAATGCCACCAGGCACATCAACACAAAAAGTGTTGCAAGAAATTGAAGAACTCACCAACCCGAAAGTCAAAGTTGGTAAGAAAACCTTAACGCCTGAACAAAATAATCTCAAGCAAACCATTTTGAGTCTTTTAGACTCTGTGCGCGATGAATCAAGCAAAGACGCCGCCGTTCGTTTGGTGTTTGAGCCAAAGACTAAAAACATCGATGTGAATGAATTTGTCACTACTTTGTTGGCTCATACCTCACTTGAGTCTAATGCACCAATCAACTTG
>JBEIOY010000128.1:0-4088 GCA_040377355.1 Burkholderiaceae bacterium
AAAATCAAGATTGAAATCAATCAGCGCTATCAATTGCAAGATGCAGCTCAGGCTCATCGTGATTTGGAAGATCGTAAAACCACAGGGTCAACCATCTTTTTGCCTCGATAAAAATAACTTCATTCATCAACAAAGGTTTTAGATCAAATGAGCATGATTGCATTTATTGGACTAGGTAATATGGGGCGTCCTATGGCTGGCTTTTTGTTGAAAGCTGGTCATCAATTGCGCATTTACGCTAGACGTCCTGAGGTTTTTCAAAACGAAGCAAAACATTTGATTGAGGCAGGCGCCGTTGCTTGTTCATCTCCTGCGGAAGCGGCACAAGGTGCTGACTTCATCATCACCAATGTGATGGGTCCACAGGATGTGGCGGAGGTCTTGCATGCTGGTAGTGAGGCTGTAATTCAAACTGCCAAGCCTGGAGCTATTTGCATTGATCACAGCACGATTGATCCTCAGGGTGCCAAAGACATCGCTGCGGTCATGGCCAGCAAGGGTGTTTCTTATGTTGATGCGCCTGTGAGTGGCGGGGTCAAAGCGGCCACCGAGGGCACTTTGGTGATGATGATGGGTGGATCTGATCAGGATGTGGCAAAGGTAAAAGAAATTGTGAAGAGCTATGCCAAAACCATCACGCACATTGGTGGCGTGGGTCATGGGCAGGTAGCAAAGTTGTGCAATCAGATCGCTCAGGTGATCAACATTCAAGGCGTTGCTGAATCTTTGCGTTTTGCCCAAGCCAATGGCGCTGATTTGCAAAAAGTATTTGAGGCAATTTCTGGTGGCATGGCTGGTAGTCGGATGCTTGATTTGATGGGTCCCAAAATGGTGTCCAGAGACTTTAAAGCTGGAATTGAAGCAAGACTTCATGCCAAGGATTTTTTCTTGGTCAAAGATGCTGCCACAAAAAGCCATTTAGACATGCCGGCCCTACAAACAGTGGCTGTGCAACTAGAAAAACTGATGGAGTCTGGATGGGGCTACGATGACACTTCTTCACTTCTGAAGGTACTTGAGGCATAATAGCGGTCTTGTTTGTGATTCATTGAAAAGTGAAGAACAACAACACACATGCCGCGGTGGTGAAATTGGTAGACACAGGAGACTCAAAATCTCCCGCCCAAAAGGTGTGACGGTTCGAGTCCGTCCCGCGGCACCAAACTTGAGTGATTTAAGTCACTTAAATATCAAACCACTCAAATCTTCATTACTCAAATAGTTTTTTGGCGTTCGCCAGGGCCCAATCTTTCAAATCGACATTTTCAGGCTTTGATAATTCTGCGTGCAATTGATCATGAAATTCAATTTCACCATCTTCACAGAATTTAAGGGGTAGCTCTTCACCATTGTCGGGTAACCGATCCGATATCTGACTTATCAAGTCTAAAAGACGCTCAGCTTTTGTATAAAAATCGTCCATTGCGTCCATTGATTTCCATTTTATATAAATTAAAAACGAATATTAACATTCAACCCCTTGATTTGGGGTCCCCTTTTCTTTCTGTTAATCTTACAGTAGGGGTAGAATGATTAGTTATGAATGTCAATCAGAAAATTCGCCAATATTTGCTTTATTTAAAGCAATGCGATGACTTGGACGCTCGATATGATCTTGATAATATCGAGATTAAATTAATTAACGAGATTGCATATGCTCTTTTGACCGAGAGTGCCTTAACGGTATCTGGTGCTTTAGCGCTCAAACAAATAGCATCACCTGCCACATTGCATGCGGCCATGAAACGTTTGATTGTTAAAAATTTAATTGCGCAAATTCCTGCAAAAGATTCCCGCACAAAATATCTTGATTTAACTAAGTTGGGCTGGAAGAGATACTCTGAGCATGCTGATATTTTGGCGGCAGCCAAATAAACAATCTATTGATTTGGCTTAATTAAAAATATTCAATGCTCGCATACCGTCACGCCTTTCATGCAGGCAATCATGCTGATGTTTTAAAGCACTGCATGCTTCAACAAATCTTGCTCTACATGAATCAAAAAGATAAACCTTATTGGGTGGTTGATACTCATGCTGGGGCTGGCATGTATTCACTGGAGTCAGAGTATGCCAACACTAAGAGTGAATATCACCATGGTGTGGCTCGTTTACAGGGGCGTGATGATTTGCCGCCTGTGCTGCAAGAGTATTTGGATTTAGTAAAAACTTGCAATAACAAAGGTGAGTGGACTTTGTATCCTGGTTCACCAGAAATCATTCGTCGCACCATCAGAGCAGAAGATCGGATGCGCTTATTTGAGCTTCATCCAACCGATCATGAATTGCTTGCTGAACACTTTGATCGCGATCGCCAGACCAAAGTTTTTAAGAGTGATGGCTTTGCAGCACTCAAAGCTTTACTACCACCGCCAACCAAGCGTGGAGTCATTTTCATGGATCCGCCTTATGAGATCAAAAGTGATTATGTCAAGGTGATCACTGCTCTTGAAGAAGGCCTGAGTCGCTTTGCGGAAGGAGTTTATGTGGTTTGGTACCCGATTCTGACCAGAGGTGATCACATTCATCTGGTGGAGTCGATGAGAGGGCTTTCAGAAAAAACTTTGAATGTTTCAATCATTGTTCAAGAGCCTGATGAAAGAGGCTTTGGTATGTTGGGCAGTGGTTTGTGTGTGATCAATCCGCCATGGGTGTTGAAAGATACTTTAAATAGCATCTTGCCGTATTTGGTCGATGTACTTGCGCAATACCCAGAAGCTCACTATGAGATTTCATAGCTAAATGTTTGCGTAGTTTTAAATCTGGTAATCAACGCTTTCACCTAGCATTGCTTGGTCCACTAATTTGCGTGTCAAGCTTGGTGAAAATAATTCAATGAATGTGTAAACAAACGAGCGCAAGTAAGCGTTTTGCTTCAGTGCAATTTTTGTCACATTGTTACCAAACAAATGCCCAGCTGGAATGACCTTTAAATTTTTATCGCGTTCTGCATCGTAAGCAACCCCCGCCACAATGCCAATGCCCATGCCTGTTTCAACATAGGTTTTGATCACATCAGCGTCAATCGCTTCTAAAACCACATCTGGTTTTAAGTGCTTGCTATCAAACGCTTTGTCTATTTTTGAGCGGCCCGCGAATGCTTTGTCATAAGTGATGATCGGATATTCTGCCAAGTCTTCGAGTGAGATGTTCTTTTTTGAGAGCAGGGGATGTTCAGATTGAACGGCGATCACGTGTTGCCATTGATAACCTGGTAGGGTGAGCAGGCCTTCAACATCTGAAACTCCTTCAGTGGCAATCGCGATGTCGGCTTGATCATGCAGCAACATGTTTGCAATTTGTTGAGGGCTCCCCTGTTGGATGCTGACCCTGACTTTTGGGAAGCGCTTGGTGAATTCTGTTAATACCTTGGGTAGGGCATATCTTGCTTGGGTATGGGTGGTGGCAATCACAAAGTTACCCTGGTCTTGGGCTGCAAAATCTTTACCGACCCTCTTCAAACTTTCAACTTCTACCAATATTCTTTCGATTGAAGTTAGTATGCGCTTACCTGGCTCGGTAAGATTTCTAATCCTCTTGCCATGGCGGCGAAAAATATCCACCCCTAATTCATCTTCAAGCTCCAAGATTGCTTTTGACACCCCTGGCTGGGATGTGAACAGGGTTTTGGCAGCCTCGGTCAAATTGAAGTTTTGACGAACGGCTTCTCTGACAAACTTGAATTGATGAAGATTCATGGCTGACGACCCTTATATGTATTTAATCGTATATTAAATACATTCTATATGCTTTTTAGAAATTAAGGGGTGTTTGAGCTACTTCTTCTGTTGAAGGTGCTTTATTTGTACTGGCGGGACTTTTTAAACCTTAGATACCCATCGAATGCCGGCAATGGCCAATAAGAAGTAAATGAGAGCGGGAATAACTGCACTCAAAAACGGTGGCCAAGCTCCCAGTAAGCCCGCATGTGAAAAGAGGCTGTTGAAGAGTTGGAAGCTGATACCCATCATGATTCCGCCGAAGACTTTATAGCCAATACCACCAGAGCGTGTTTGGAGGTAAGCAAAGGGCAAAGCCAAAGCCAACATCACCAAGATCGTGAATGGATAGATGACTTTTTTCCAGAA
>JBEIOY010000127.1:0-4103 GCA_040377355.1 Burkholderiaceae bacterium
ATGATCAAGGTCACTTACTCATTGAATCTGACAACAAAATGAAAAAAATTATCAGCGGCGATGTTTCCTTGAAGGCAAAAGCATGAGCATCCTGTTAATCGACATTGGTAACAGCAGACTTAAATGGGCCATATCTCCCAACAATGGTGATTTACATGCTGATTTTATTGATCAAGGGGTCAGCATAAATGATTCACCAAATCAACTTGCTCAATTTGATCAATTGTCAAAAAATAAAACCATTGAAAAAATCATTTGCTCCAGCGTCATCAGCGAAGAAAGAACTCTTGTCCTTCAAAAAAATTTAAAAGCGATCATGCCTCAAGCGCCATGGCTTCAAATCAATGGCGCATCAGCTATAAAAAATCTTGGCAGTGCATATGATCAACCACTGCAGTTGGGCACAGATAGAAGAGCGATGGCGCTTGGTGCTCACCAAATGTTTCCGGGTAAAAATATTTTAGTGATCAGTGCTGGAACAGCAACGACCATTGATCTCATCACGCCTACCCATCATCTGGGTGGGTGGATTTTTCCTGGCATGGAATTGATGGCCAAGTCACTCAATTTGAATACCGCTCAACTGCCCAAAATTTCAACCGATCAAGAAAGCTCTTCATTGGCGATAGGCATCAATACTAACGATGGGATTTACCAAGGAATTTTAGCCAGTCATCTTGGAGCAATCTCGATTGCACAAGAATATGCAAAGAATCAAAAAATCAAACTTGATCTGATGGTTGTTACTGGCGGTAATGCCAAAATCATGAGCGACCTACTTAAAAATTTCTCCTCATCAGCTCTCATTCATCATGAAGAGCATATGGTACTTAAAGGACTTTTGGCCTGGGAAAAAATAGGGTTAAATCATGAGTAAAAAATTAAAAGCTGCCTTGATCATTGCAATCTGCATCTTTATTTTGTTGGCGTTACAAATTAATGCCAACTCTTTTAGGGCTCAAAGCACTATTAATTCTTGGGTAGAAACTGCGTTTCAAGGATCAAGCGCAGCTATTCAAGAAAACGATCAAATCAAACTTCTAAGCCCAGCGCAATCAAAATAATCAAATCATCAAGCCCTGATTTTTTTAACAAGGGCAGTCGTTGATCGATCATGGATAAACGGTATGGCATAAGCCTTACCGCCCCAAGTTTTGACCAAAGCTGTTTCATCTAAATCATCGATTTGATAATCCCCACCTTTGACATAAATGTCAGGTCTAACTTTGGCGATGAGTTCAATAGGGGTTTTTTCTTCAAACATCACCACCAAGTCAACAGACTCTAAAGCTGCTAACAAGGCCATGCGGTCATCTTGTGCGTTGAGTGGTCTGGCATCACCTTTGCCCAATAAGCGAACTGAGCTATCTGCATTAACGCCCAGCACTAAACTGGCGCCCAAGCTTTTAGCTTGAGCTAGATAACTCACATGACCTCTGTGCAAGATATCAAACACACCATTTGTAAAAACAATCGGTTTTGGCAAACGAGCCAAAGCCTCCTGCAGATTGTCTATAGAACAAATTTTCTTCTCAAATGCTGGCAATGGTAATTTATTAAGATTTGGCGTTGTCATAGGCAACATCTTACAACTGACTAGATATTTTCTAAATTATTTAGCAATGTTTGAGCATGTTGCGCGATCAGCCGCTGCTCTTCCACATCAATTTTCTGCAAATTAGCCGTCATCAAGCGTGTTCTTGGATTTTTCTCAAATTCTGCTCGATGATTGATTAAAAAGTTCCAATACAAGGTAGTCATTGGACAAGCATCTGGTCCATATCTCTTGCTAGACTGATATGAACAAGACTCACAATAATTACTCATCCTTTTGATGTAAGCGCCACTCGCAACGTAAGGCTTGCTCGTAAATCGTCCGCCATTGGCAAATAGAGCCATGCCAGCCGTATTCGGTAATTCCACCCATTCAATTGCATCAACATAAATGGCGAGATACCACTCACAAACTTGTTGAGGCAATAGTTCAGCTAATAAAGCAAAGTTACCAGTCACCATCAATCTTTGAATATGGTGGGCGTAGCCATATTTCAATGTTTGTTGGATGGCGTCTTTCATGCAGGCCATCTTGGTATCAGCCGTCCAATACCAGTCAGGCAACTTTCTTTGATGCTGATAAAAATTATCTCCTGCCATTTTTGGCATATCCAAGTAATACATGCCACGGATAAATTCTCGCCAACCCAAAACTTGACGCACAAAACCCTCAACAGCACTCAAAGATAGTTGATTCTTTTTATAAGCTTGTATGGCAGCATCCACCACTTCTTTTGGATCGATGAGCTTTAAATTAAGTGCTGTTGACATAATGGAGTGCCAACCAAAGGGAGTATTGGTCCACATGGCATCTTGATGAGCGCCAAATAATGGTAAGCGGTACTCAACAAAATGATTCAAAGCTAACAGGGCCTGTTCTCTTGTCACCGCCCAAGCAAAGTTCTCTAGCTCCCCAGGATGTTTGGGGTATTTGGCCTGAACATAAGCAATCACTTCTTTACTGACTGCATCGGGCGTGAACCACAAAGGTTCGGTTATTTTGCCTGGTCCTTTTTTTGGGTAAGGCTTTCTATTTTGCTCGTCAAAATTCCATTGGCCACCCTCAGGCTC
Organism: Burkholderiaceae bacterium; assembly: GCA_040377355.1. Taxonomy (GTDB): domain Bacteria; phylum Pseudomonadota; class Gammaproteobacteria; order Burkholderiales; family Burkholderiaceae; genus Polynucleobacter. The sequence goes on from JBEIOY010000127.1 coordinate 2,626, forward strand.
ACCATTCTCTTCAATTAGAACTTTGTGTTTTTTACGCAAGTATCGATAAAAATATTCAAGTCTGATTTCTTTTTTATCGCCCACCCATTCTTTGAATTCATCAAGCCCACAGTAAAAATGGTCATCCGGTGCAATAGTTAAATAGATTTCAAGCTCACTGGCTAAATCTTGCAGCTCTTTTCTTAATCGCCACTCCCCAGGTTCTACGCAAACCAAATGAGTGAAATGATTTTTCTGTATATGCTCTTTTAGTACTGAAGGTATTGATAGCTTGCTTTCCTTCACATAGGTCAGCTTGTATTTTTTATTTTTTAATACTTGCGCAAAATGTCGCATGGCCGACAAGAAAAGGGCGATCTTGGCTTTATGTGTCCAAACATAATTGGCCTCAAACTCTGACTCAATCATGATCACTTCATCGTTTATTGGATCGAAATGATTAAAGGCCGAACTATCGGCCTTTAATTGATCACCCAGAACTAAGACAAGTTTTTTCAAATCAATTGTCTGAGCGCTTTGTGCGCCAACCTTTGACGTTCGATGAAATATCTTGTAGAGCCGTCATGACCCTCACCCCTTCAAGTGGACGCTTGCGCAATGCCTGGTTTTCGCCACCCGCCCATAACTCCACTCCTGGAGCTAACTTTGACCTGAGCTCATTCAAACCATCTACCACTTGGTTTTGGTTCATTTGTGATGAGAAAGATAAAGCAATCACGTCTGCTTTTTGAGCATTAGCTGCTTGAGCAATTTCAAGGATAGGCGTTTGAGTTCCCAAAGACACACAAGAACATCCCTCTAAAGTCATCAGCGCTTCAGCCATCAAAAGACCTAAGCTATGAGGCTCTTGCGGGAATGTGGTCAACAAAATTCTTGGTCTAGCCTGCTCTTCATTTTGACCAATGTGGCCACGCGGAACTGAATTGATCGCTGTTCTTAACAAATACTTGATTTGCTCTGTGAACACATGCTCTTCGTGTATTTCTAACTTGCCGTTGACCCAGTACTCGCCAATATTTCTTATGAGCGGCGCCACAACTTCAATCACAAAACGATCCAGACCGATTTTCATCAAAGTAGTAGAGAGCGCCAACCGCAATGCCTCAGTTTGATGAGACCTCAATAAATCTATATATCGATCCACTTCTTCTTGAGAAATCATCAACAAGGAATGCGAGCTGACTTCTGTTGTTTGATTAGTTTTTGAGATTAACTCTTTGAGCGCCTCAATTGGCAAAGGCACGATGCGCCCAGGACGAAATCCTGAGTCTAGTAATCTTTTTAAGATTCGAAGTTTCTCAATTTGATCGGCCGGATAAACGCGGTCGTCATTTTTATCCCGAAGGGGTATTGGAAAGTCGTAACGTCTTTCCCACACTCGGAGTGTGTCTTTAGCAATGCCGGTATCTCGCTCAACTGCGGCAATACTCAGCATGTCTGGCATATTGGTAAACCTAACATTCATAAGGAAAAACTCA
>JBEIOY010000091.1:0-5992 GCA_040377355.1 Burkholderiaceae bacterium
ACCACTATTTCAGGTGGTACAACCATCATTCGTTCGATTGATGAACCAGGACAGCATTACACCAGTATTTTCCCTATGCTACCTCACGCAGATTGGGAAAAAAATGCTGCCATTTTGCGCGGCTTGGATAAAATGCGACAAAAGATCAAAGATTTAGAAAAGCAGCTTCAAGGTATCGCTGCCGATAAGAAAAAAACATAAAGAGAGAAAAGGCCATTCATGAGCGAGCTAGTTAATTTTGATATCAACCAAATCTTGAAGATGCTGCCGCATCGCTATCCATTTCTATTGGTTGATCGTGTTCTTGAACTAGAGGCTGGTAAGCGTGTCAAAGCATTGAAAAATGTGACCATGAACGAGCCACATTTCACTGGCCACTTCCCAGATTTTCCAGTGATGCCTGGCGTTTTAATTCTTGAAGCATTGGCTCAAACAGCTGCATTACTCACATTCGGCCAAGATTCAGTTGATGATTCAGTTTATTTCTTTGTCGGTATTGACAACGCTCGCTTCAAAAGACCAGTGACCCCGGGTGATCAGCTGATATTGAACGCATCGATTGAAAGATTCAAGGGCGGCATTTGGAAATTTAAAACGTTTGCTACAGTCAATGATGTGGTGGTGACTGAAGCAGATTTGATGTGTACCATTCGTAAAAAGGAAGCCTAAGATGGCTTTGATTCACCCTAGCGCAATCATCGATTCAAAAGCAGAAATTGCTGAGGATGTTGAGATCGGTCCTTATGCGGTGATTGGTCCGAATGTCATCATTGGACGTAAAACACAAATTGGTGCCCACACAGTTGTAGAAGGTCACACAAGTATTGGCATTGAAAATAGAATCGGCCACTTTGCATCTGTTGGTGGTGCACCTCAAGACATGAAGTACCGCGGTGAACCGACCAAATTAGTTATCGGTGATCGTAATTTGATTCGCGAATTCACAACTTTACATACCGGTACTATCCAAGATCAAGGCATCACCAAAATTGGTAATGACAATTGGATCATGGCTTATGTTCATATTGCTCATGACTGTGTGGTTGGAAGCAACACGATCTTTTCAAATAATGCACAAATTGCTGGCCACGTTCATGTCGGCGATTGGGCTATCTTGGGTGGCATGTGTGGTGTGCATCAGTTTGTTCGAATCGGTGAACATTCAATGATTGGTGGTGCATCTAAATTAGTACAAGATCTTCCGCCTTACGTGATTGCATCAGGTGCTGTTGCTGAGCCCCATGGCCTGAATGCTGAAGGCTTAAAGCGCCGCGGTTTTAGCCCTGAGTCGATCACTGCTTTAAGACAAGCTTATAAATTGTTATACAAGCAAAATCTGAGTTTTGAAGATGCTAAAAAAGCGATTGCAGACTTGGCTGCAGAAAAACAATCAACAGAAGCTGAGACGGCAGAGAAACTAAATATATTCCATGACTTTATCGCCGCTTCACAGCGCGGCATTGCCCGCTAATCATTTGACAGAAGATGCATATCTTGCATGTGTGGCCGGGGAGCCATCGGGGGATATGCTCGCTGCGAGTGTTCTCCAGGCAATTCAAGAATCATCAAATTTAGTAGGACTTAAGACTCGCGGAATTGGTGGTCCCAAAATGGAAGCCACTGGTTTTGAGGCACTTTGGCCGATGGAAACTTTGGCGGTGCGTGGTTACGTTGAAGCCATCCAGCAATTACCAGCGATTCTGTCAGTCAGAAATGCTCTGATCAAAGAATTAACGCTGCATCCCCCCATGGCTTTTTTGGGCATCGATGCCCCAGACTTTAATTTAGGCGTTGAAAAGAAACTCAAAGCTGCCGGCATTCCAACCATTCATTTCATTAGCCCATCGATCTGGGCTTGGCGTGGCGGGCGCATCAAAGGTATCAAAGAGTCTGTTGATCACATGTTGTGTATTTTTCCTTTTGAAACTGCCATTTATGAAAAGGCTGGTATCAAAGCGACTTATGTTGGGCATCCCTTGGCGTCCAGTATTCCGATGGTGCCTGATACAGCAGGCGCTAAAGCAAAATTAAATATTCAAACAGGTAGTGCTTTGGTCGCAGTTTTACCGGGTAGCCGTCAATCAGAAATCAATTTGATTGGCCCTGAGTTCTTTGACGCCATTGCTCAGATGTTCATTCAGTATAAGCAGGGTATTGAATTCGTTATTCCAGTTGCAACCCCAGCCTTAAAGCCAACCATTCAGGGAATGGTAGATAAGGTGTTGCAACAACACCCAGGCATCACTCTGCATTTGTTGGATGGGCAAGCAAGCTTGGCCTTAGAGGCTGCTGATGTGGTTTTAATTGCCAGTGGCACCGCCACCTTGGAGGCCGCTCTGTGGAAAAAGCCCATGGTGATTTCTTATAAGGTTCCAGCCATCACAGCATGGATCATGAAACGCCAAGCTTATTTACCTTATGTAGGCTTACCCAACATCTTGGCACAGGAATTCATTGTTCCCGAGTTATTGCAAGAAGCAGCCACTCCGCAGGCCTTAGCAACAGCTACCTTGAATTGGCTAGATAAGTCGCAGGAAGTGGCTCGCTTAAAAGAACGTTTTAGTGAGATGCACCGATCTTTGCTAATGCCAACAGGGGCCTTGGTAGCCAATGTCATAGCGGAAGTCATCAATGACTGATTGGAATGCACCAAACCCACTCTATGAGTGGACGTGCGGGGTGGATGAAGCGGGTCGCGGCCCCTTAGCTGGTTGCGTGGTTGCCGCTGCCGTGGTGCTTGACCCTGCGAAACCAATTGCTGGATTAAAAGATTCAAAAAAACTCACAGCCAAAGTTCGCGATGAGCTGTACGACATCATTATTAGAGATTCAAAAGCTTGGTGCATTGCAGAGGCCAGCGCATTAGAAATTGATTCAATCAATATTTTGCAAGCGACCATGCTGGCCATGAAGCGTGCCATCGAAGGCTTAGAAAAAAAATTGGGGCGTTTACCAGATCGAGCATTAATCGATGGTAATCGCTGCCCAAAAGTGAATATCTCGATGGAAGCGATCGTCAAAGGAGATACTAAGGTGGCTGCGATTTCAGCAGCATCGATTTTGGCAAAGGTCACCAGAGATCGAGATATGCAAGCTTTGCATGAGGCTTATCCTATTTATGGTTTTAATCAGCACATGGGTTATCCAACTCCCACTCATCTTGAAACTTTAAAACTTCATGGTCCGTGCCCTCAGCATCGCAAAACATTTGGGCCGGTGAGGTTGGCGATTGAAACCAAAGGCAACTTGAGAGAAACTAAGCTCCTATGAAAGACCCCAAACATTTAAGTTCTGCCGATAATCCTCTGATCAAGAGACTCAACGTCTTGCTTGAGGGAGGAACTAAAGCCAATAAGACCAGACAAGAACTTGGTTTGGCTGTATTGGAGGGGGTTCATTTGGCTCAAGCTTGGTTGGGTTCTGAGGATTTGGTGGAATTGTTTACAACCGAATTAGGGCTCCAACAAGCAGAAATTGCTGCTGTGATTGATATGCAATTGGCAGTGGTACCAAACACGGATCTTTACATCCTAGATGATGCCTTGTGGAAAAAGATTTCTGATTTAGAAAATGGTCCGCCAATCATGGCCTGCGTCAAAATCCCCAATTACACATTCCCTCTAACGCAACGTGATGACGTCTTGATTTTGGATGGCGTTCAAGATGCTGGTAACGTTGGCTCAATGATGAGAACGGCTGCTGCAGCCGGCTTGAGTTATGTGGTGTGTTTAAAAGGTACTGCACAAGCTTGGTCGCCAAAAGTTTTAAGGGCTGCGATGGGGGCTCATCGTCATTTGAAGATTTTTGAAGCATGGTCGTTAAATACGGTTCGCGAAAAAATTAAACTACCATTAATTGCTACTAGCTTGATTGCCGATCAAGATCTTTATGACTTGGGTGATGAGTTACTCGACCCCCATGCTTGGGTCTTTGGTAATGAAGGTGGTGGAGTTGATCCAGAGCTCTTGGCCATTTCAAGATCAGTGCTGATTCCTCAAGACCCCTGCATCGAGTCCTTGAATGTTGGGGCAGCTGCAGCTGTTTGTTTGTTTGAAATGCGCAGGATTCGCCGTGAGCTTAAATAAAGATTGGTAATTCCTTAGTAATTACTGCGATCTGGATTAATTTCTTGCAAGATGGTTGTGGCAATTTCTTCAATAGATTTGTTGGTGGTAGATAACCAAGGAATCGCTTGCTTACGCATCATGGCTTCAGCAGCGCTGACTTCATAGCGACAATTTTCAATCTTGGCGTAATTGCTACCTGGTCGTCGCTCATTTCTGATTTCAGATAAGCGCATTGGATCAATCGTTAAACCAAACAACTTCTTACGAAATGGCATTAAATCGGAAGGCATCTGATTTCGCTCAAAATCATCAGGTATCAAAGGGTAGTTTGCTGACTTAAGGCCGTACTGCATGGCCAAGTAAAGGCTGGTCGGCGTTTTTCCACTGCGAGATACGCCAACCAAAATAACATCAGCATCTGCTAGATTTAGATTAGATTGACCATCGTCATGCGCCAAAGAAAAGTTAATGGCTTCAATTCTGTTTTTATAAGACTCAGTATCAGCGTTGTTGTGAAAACGGCCTATCGCATGCGTTGATTTAACCCCAAGAGCTTGTTCAAGTGGCACGATGAATGTCTGAAACATATCCATCATCACACAATTAGCTTCAGACACAATTGCATTGACTTCTGTATCAACCAAAGTAGTGAAGACAATCGGCTCAAGCCCTGATGTCTTGGCGTACTCATTGATCTCTCTGACAGCTTGATGTGCCTTATCAACTGTGTTGATAAAAGGCATTCTGACTTGCCTAAATGGCAGCTCGAATTGAGCCAAGATGGATTGGCTAAAAGTCTCGGCCGTGATACCAGTGCCGTCAGAAACGATAAAAACAATGCGTGGTTTTGAGCTCATATTTTTTTGATTGGAATATAAGTGCAAAGGATACAATAGAACTATTGAACTTGCGGCAGGATTTGGTCTTTCGATACGCCGCTTGCATGACCAGTTTTCCATTACTTAGAGAGTTGTTATGTCCAATCCCAACCATGCAAATGCATACGTTTTACCCTTTGAAGACCTCCGCATGTCTGACGTTGAGTCAGTTGGTGGTAAGAATGCTTCATTAGGCGAGATGATTTCTCAGCTCAATGCCTCTGGCGTTCGAGTGCCAACCGGTTTTGCAACCACTGCTTTGGCCTTCAGAGATTTCCTTGTCCACAACAAGCTAACAGAGCGTATCAACGATCGTTTAGATATGCTGAATGTGGATGATGTGAAGGCCTTGGCAGTTGCTGGCGCTGAAATTCGCTCATGGGTTGAAGGGGCTCCTTTTCAAGATCGCCTAGAGCAAGAAATTCGTCAGGCATTCAAAGTTTTAGATGCGGATGGCAAAGGGTCTTTTGCGGTTCGTTCCTCAGCAACGGCTGAAGATTTACCTGATGCTTCATTTGCAGGCCAACAAGAATCATTTTTAAATGTTGTTGGGATTGATGATGTTTTACATCGCATTCGCGAAGTGTTTGCATCTTTATATAACGATCGTGCGATTTCTTATCGCGTGCACAAGGGCTTTGCTCATGCTGAAGTGGCTTTATCGGCCGGTATTCAACGCATGGTTCGCTCCGATAAAGCATCTTCTGGCGTGATGTTCACTTTGGATACCGAGTCGGGCTTCCAAGATGCTGTATTCATCACCTCAAGCTATGGCTTGGGTGAAACAGTGGTTCAGGGCGCGGTGAACCCAGATGAGTTTTATGTGTTCAAGCCCACTTTGGCTGCTGGTAAATACGCAATTATTCGTCGCAGTTTGGGGTCTAAATTAATTCAGATGCAATTCACAGCCCCAGGAGAACCTGGTCGCGTGAAAACAGTCGATGTTCCACTCGAGCAGCGCAATCGCTATTCAATCACCGATGATGATGTGGCAGAGTTAGCAAAGTACGCGATGATCATTGAGAAGCACTATGAGCGTCCAATGGA